>JAJYBO010000216.1 GCA_021778975.1 Deltaproteobacteria bacterium | reverse complement strand
AACGAGACAAAATATCAATGTCCTGGACTGGAATGACCTCACACGCTTATCCGCAGCTATCGGCGCCGCTACATTGACAATTCGCGGCTCCGAGAAATCCACTTATGGCAAGCTGTTCGAACGTCTGGTTTTGGGATCTGTTTTGACTATACTCGGTTTTCAGCATGTAGAAAATGCTCAAACAAAAAAGCGTGACAGGGTTTTCTGGTTGTCAGATAGCTCGGATATCAGAGAGTGTGATGCGACAATCAGACTGCGTCCCGGAAAACTGGCGCGATTCGATATCGGTTTCATAGGCAAAGGCAATCCTGAAATCATGAAAGACAAATTGACAAGATACGCCAACGAAATCGAACAAAATGAAATGATGAGTTTTTCGCAAACGTTCATCATTGTTGATAAAATGCCGAAAACAACAAAAACAACCGAGGCCGCCCAAAAGTCCGGAAGTGAAATTGTCCAGATGAGTATGCAATTCTGGGCATTGGAACTGGCTAAAAGGTTGAAAGTGCGCCTTGGCTACAGCGCCGAAATTCTTTCAGTGCCAGAAGACCAGTTAAGTAATTATCTTGAGAAAAAATTACGAAAAATTTCAATATTGAATTTTCTAAACCCAATGAATATCAGTGTTCATGCAGTAAGAGAAGATTCTCAACCCTATTTTTTAGAGCGAAATGAAGATGATTATGATGAGGAATATGGATGATTATGAAAATTTATGCGTTTCCCTCCGCTGACGCTCAACATCAGCTTTTGACCATTACCCGTCGGGTGCAGTCGTTCAGCCTCGAAGATCAGCAAACTGTTGCGGATATCATCGAGGATATTCGCACTCACGGTGACAGCGCATTGCTGCGATACGCCAATCGTTTCGATTCGCCCAAACTCGATCTGGCATCGCTTCAGGCCACAGATCAGGAGTTTGAAGACGCAGAACAATCGGTGCATTCCGATTTTCTAAAATCTCTGGAAAGAGCCGCATCTCAGATCGAATTATTTCACCGGCATCAATCCCCCAAATCCTGGATTGACACCCCAAGACCCGGAACCCTGCTGGGGCAGATCGTAAACCCCGTCAGCACCGCGGGTATCTATGTTCCCGGCGGAAAATCCGGTAAAACGCCCCTGGTTTCCACCGTGCTGATGTGCGCCATTCCGGCAAAAATTGCCGGCGTCTCCCACATTGCCATGACGACACCCGCTACACCGGATGGAACGATCAATCCACACCTTCTGGCCGCGGCCAAACGGGCCGGCGTTGACGCTGTTTATAAAGTCGGCAGCGCCTGGGCTATCGCTGCGCTGGCGTACGGCACCCAGGCCATTCCCCGATGCGATGTCATCGTCGGCCCTGGTAACATCTATGTCACTATCGCCAAAAAAATGGTGGCCGGAACCGTGGGCATTGACATGGTGGCAGGCCCCAGCGAAATACTGATCATTGCAGACAAAACGTCACATCCTGATTATGTGGCGGCGGATCTGCTTTCTCAGGCGGAACATGATCCCATGGCATCCGCTATTCTGGTCACCCCGTCTTCGGATGTGGCGGAACAGACTCTGAAATCCGTTTATGACCAGTTGCCGTCACTGGAACGTCAAGATATCGCCCGGCAATCACTGGAACGCTATGGCGCCATCTTTGTGGTGCAGGATATGTCGGCGGCCTTCGAGCTGGCCAACGCGATCGCTCCGGAACACCTCGAACTTCATATCGAATCCCCCCTGGAACACATCGGAATGATCCGCAACGCCGGGGCTGTTTTCATGGGAAATTTTACACCAGAACCAGTGGGAGACTATATCGCAGGCCCCAATCATGTGCTGCCGACCGCCGGAACCGCGCGGTTTTCTTCAGCACTGTCCGTGGATCATTTCATCAAAAAAACCAGCCTGATTCATTATTCGGAAGAGGCGTTCAGAAACGAAGCGCCAGATATCCTCCGCCTGGCCAATATCGAAGGGCTGGGCGCACACGCCGGGTCTGTCTCCGCACGGCTGAAAAAATAGAACGATACGACTCCCCAAAAACAACCTTCCGGCCTATAACCCACCGGATTGAACCGCGTAGGGGCGATCCTTGCGATCGCCCTCTGGCAACATGAGATTCAGGGCAAACACAAGGTTCGCCCCTACGGTATAACAATTCATGTGAGTTGCCTCATTATCCCCTCCGGATCGAATGACTGCTTTGAATCATTGTTCATACCCATCTCCATAAGCCACCTTGCCGCGGAACACCCGGTAGCTGTACCACACGTATCCCAGAACCACCGGCAGTATCAGCGCCACGCCCCAGAGCGTAAAAATGAGCGTTTCCGGCTGAGACGCTGCTTCGGCGACAGAAATGTCGGGCAGGATGGCGCAGGGGTAAATGGCGGATTGAAGCGCCAGATACGCCGATAAAAATATCATCAGACTCCAGACAAACGGTTGTATTTCGCTGCGCTTTTTCAAATGGTGAAACAGGAGAACGAAAGACGCCGCACTCAGCACCGGAAATACCCAGACCCCATAGATCCGCGGCCTGCTGAGCCAGTTGGCCACAAATTCCGGATTGTGGTATGGCGTCCAAACAGCGACGATACAGAGAAACAACGCCACCGCGCCACCGGCCCAAAAAGCCTGGCGATAGGCGCGTTCCTGCACGGGACCTGTCGTTTTGATAATCAGATAACCAGCCCCCAGAAGCATATACCCCGCCGTCAGAGCGACACCGGTCATGATAGAAAAAGGGGTCAACCAGTCCCACGGACCTCCGGCGAAGATACCCGCCCTGACCCGAATACCCTCGATATATCCGCCCAAGGTGACGCCCTGGGCAAACGCCGCAACAAGACTGCCCCCGAAAAAAGCGCGGTTCCAGATATGCTTTTGATGAGAATTTGCCCGGAACTCGAACGCCACCCCCCGAAATATCAGCCCGAATAGAAATGTGAACAGCGGAATGTACAACGCGCTGAACAGCACCGTGTAGATCATGGGAAACGACGCGAAAAGAGCGCCGCCGCCAAAGACGATCCAGGTCTGGTTGGCATCCCATACCGGCGCAATTGCAGCCATCATGACATCCTGCTCCGCACGGTTGGCGGCGCCGGGAAACAGCATACCAACCCCCAGGTTAAATCCGTCCAGCATGACATATAAAATCACTACCAGACCCACCAGAAACACCCAGATGTGAATCAGATTCATGACGTCACCTCTCGACCGGCTGCATTCGTTGCGGTTATTTTTCCGGATGCCGGAATCGAAACTTCCGACGGTGTTGCAGGCGCTTCGGCGTCCGGCCCGTTCCTGAGTACTTTGAGGGTAAAATAAAAGTAGCTGCCACCCACCACCGCAAACAATATCAAGAACATCCCTAAAGACCATACCACATTACCCGCGGCAATGGGGGAGACACTGTCCTTTGTCCGTATCAGACCATAGACCACCCAGGGCTGTCGGCCAACCTCGACGGTGATCCATCCGACGACCGTCGCCACAAACCCCAAGGGCTGTATCATCACCAGGGTTTTCAGAAACAGCGGCGTATCGAACAGACGCTTTCTAAAAGCCAGATAACCGGCCCACAGCATTACGCCCGCCAGTAAAAAGCCGATACCGGCCATGATCCGAAAAGTCCAGAACGTTATCGCGGCATTGGGACGGTCTTCCGGAGGAAACGTCTTCAGCCCTCGAACTTCTCCGTGAAGAGAATGGGTGATGATGAGACTCAGCATGTCTGGAATCGTGATTTCACAGAGATTTTTTTCAGCCTTCATGTCCGGAAAGGCAAATGCCACAAACGGCGCGCCGCCCTGCGTGTTGGTGTCCCAGTGCGCTTCCATGGCCGCCAGTTTGGCCGGTTGATACCGGGCGACGTTCTGCCCCTTGAAATCTCCGGCCACCACCTGAAGCGGGGCGATCAATGCCGCCATGACAAGCGCAATGGAAAGAGACTTTCGAAAAAACGCCTCATGCTGGCGTTTCAGCAGAAACCAGGCGCTGATACCAGCGACCGCGAACACGGCTGTTTCATAGGAAGCCAGCAGCATGTGCGTCAGATGTGTGGGAAACGCCGGGTTGAAAATGACATCCCAAAACCGGGTCACATGAAATTTGCCATGAATCAGCTCGTACCCTGCCGGTGTTTGCATCCACGCGTTGGCGGCCATAATCCAGAAGGCGGACAGAGAGGCGCCCACCGCTACCAGACAGGTGGACAAAAAATGAACCGCCGGCGATACCCGCTTCCATCCGAACAACATGATACCCAGAAACCCGGCCTCCAGAAAAAAGGCCGTCATGCCTTCATAGGCCAGCAGCGGGGCGAATACATTGGACACGGCCTGTGAAAACCGGGCGAAATTGGTTCCGAATTCAAACTCCAATGTGATGCCGCTGACAACCCCCACGGCAAAATGAATGGCGAAAATTTTGATCCAGAACCGGTACATCCGGTAATATATCTCGTTACCCGTGCGAAGCCAGAGTCCTTCGAGGATAACCAGATACAGCGAAAGACCGATGGTCAGGGTGGGAAACAGAATGTGAAACGCCGTGGTCAGACCGAACTGAATCCGGGACAATGACAGAACATCCATAAGTGTCCTTTCAGAAAGAAAAGAGAAACCCCGTCATGATGGCTTTACCCGAAAAAGAGCATGACGCTAATGACGAGGAATACAGCGCACCGCAGATACGGAACTTTTTGCGAAGCCACCGAAATGGTGTATCCTAATTAACGACTTTGACAAGGCATTTCAAGCGAAATATCCGCGCCCCCTCCGCCATGCACCGTTAACGCCCGCATCCGCCGGTCTTGACAGCGGGATACGTTGGCTATAGAAACAAATATCGTTACAGAGGTGGAAATCCAGGCTCACATCATGGAAAGCTATGAAACCCAATCGTTTTAAAAACGCATCTTCCTCTATTTCACTCGGAGATCGTCGCCGGCGCAAGCGAGAAGTCATCATTATCGTCATCATTACGGTTCTGGTGGCGCTGATGACCTATGTGCAGAACAAACTCATCCATTTTGGTTCAAATTTTCCCATCTCCAACACCATATTGATGTTCACCATGACGAACATCAATCTGCTCCTGCTGATTCTGCTCATTTTTCTGGTCTTCCGGAATCTGGTCAAACTGCTTTACGACCGAAAACGCAAGGTCATGGGATCCAGACTTCGCACCCGCCTGGTGATCGCGTTCATTTCACTGACGCTGATTCCGGCAGGGGTTCTTTTTTTCTTTTCCATCGCTTTCATTACCTCCAGTATTGATTTCTGGTTCAATGTTCCGGTGGAGCAGGCGCTCGAAAACTCGCTTCATATGGGGCGGCAGATTTACGGCCTTACCGAAAACAGCAACGCATTCTATATCG
>JAJYBO010000215.1 GCA_021778975.1 Deltaproteobacteria bacterium | reverse complement strand
CATGGTAAGGGGATCGCCAATATGCTGGCCGATTGGATAGGCTGGCGTGGGCGCAACCGGCGACACCAGCAGATCGCAGCGCTGAAACGCTTTCTTGAAATCGTCCATGATCAGGGTGCGCACCCGAGACGCCTTGCCGTAATAGGCGTCATAATATCCGGAGGACAGCGAATATGTGCCCAAAAGTATCCTGCGCTGCACTTCGGGGCCGAATCCTCTGGAGCGGGTATTGCGATACATATCTATCAGACTGTCCGAATCCGAATCCCTGAAACCGTATTTGACACCGTCATAGCGCGCCAGATTGGAACTGGCTTCGCAGGGCGCAATCACATAATAGGCGGCGACAGCATACGCGGTGTGCGGCAAAGAAACTTCCTCGCACCGGACGCCGAGCGCCTCAAGGGTCTGGATGGCCTGCCGGACACAGCCTGAAACTTCCGGATCCAGTCCCTGCGATGTATGATATTCCTTTGGAATTCCGGCCACCATGCCTTTGAGATCGCCGTTCAGAAACGACGTATAATCCGGAACCGATTCTGGAACCGACGTGGAATCCATGGGATCGTGTCCGGCGATGACGTTCATCAGCAGCGCGCAATCCCGCGTGTCTTTGGTGATCGGGCCGATCTGATCGAGCGATGAGGCAAAGGCGACCAGACCGAAACGGGATACCCGTCCGTAGGTGGGTTTCATCCCCACGACGCCGCAGTGAGAGGATGGCTGCCGGATGGAGCCGCCGGTATCGGATCCCAGCGACCCCAGACACATATCCGCTGCGACCGCCGCCGCTGAACCGCCGCTCGATCCGCCGGGAATCCGGTTCAAGTCCCAGGGGTTATGGGTCGGCTTGAATGCGGAATTTTCGGTGGAGGCCCCCATCGCAAACTCATCCATATTGAGCTTGCCGACCGTGACGGCCCCGGCGGCCTTGAGCTTCTGCATGACGGTGGCGTCATATGGCGGTATGAAATTCTCCAGCATCCGGGAAGCGCAGGTGGTGCGGACGCCCTGGGTGCAGATCAGATCTTTGATGCCAAGCGGAATGCCGATCAATGGGCCGCCCTTGCCTTCGGAAATCAGGGCGTCCGCGGCCGCGGCCTGCGCCATGGCCGGCTCATCAAGGATGGTGATGAACGCCCCGACCCTGTTCTCGATGGCGTGAATGCGTTCCAGCACGGAACGCGTCAGTTCCTGAGATGTCAGCTCCCGGCGATGCAGCAGATCGGCCGCCTGGCCGATAGTGAGTTCGTATGGTTTCATATGGGTTGAATTTTATCCTCCAATGATCCGCGGCACCAGAAATGTCGCTTCATCCTTATCCGGCGCGTTGGAAAGCGCGACGTCCACCGGCAGATGTTCATGAACGACGTCCTCACGAAACGCATTGCTGAGAAAAATGGCGTGACTTGTGGGGGTGACGCCGGACGTATCCAACTGGTTCAGCGTATCTACATATTCCAGAATGGCGCCAAGCTGATGTGAAAATTTCTCGACAGCCGCCTCGTCCAGTTCAATCCGAGCCAGATCGGCGACATGAATGACCTCTTCTTTGGATATTTTCATAGGGATTCACCGTGTATCACAATAAAATGTGACGGCTTCGTAAAAAGTCCGGATGCTGCGTTGCGCTGCATCTTTCGTCGTTGCGGCGTACCATAAGTACGCCTCACTCCTCAATATCTGCGCGCCTTGCCTGCGGCCTTTTTACAAAGCCGTCTGAAATTCGACTTTTTACGAGAGCATCAAATGTAACATCTTTACGGATTGGTCGTGGATACATCCACATTGTCCTGTTTCAGACGACTCTTTATGGCGTCAGCCTGAGCCGCACCATATTTACCGACCACCACCTGATACCATACGCCTTTACCCGGCACCATTTTGGCGACCTTCCAGGCGTAAATACCTTTTTTACGGAGCGCCGCGACCTGATCGTCCGCAGATTTACGGTCGGTCAGGGATGACGCCTGAAGCGTCACCTTCTTTTCCGGCTGAGGCTGTTTCACCGGAGGCTTGACCGGCGTTCTGACAGGCGGCTTCGCTTCGGCGGACGGCGAATGCGTCGCCACTGACGGACGGGACGCCCCTGGTTCCGGCGTCGTCGTATGCGGCTCTGCTGTCGCAACCGCTTCTCTGGCGGGTTGCGGCTTCATCAAATCATAAGCGGATCTGATGCGTTGCGGTTCGGTCTTCGCCGCTTCCAGTGGACGCTCTACATGCTCCGGTTTATGTTCGGCCTGCACCTCGCGATATCCGGTCGCCGTCGCCTGTGTAGCGGCGGTATGCGCGGCGCTATCCGGCTTGTGTTGTTCCACCAGTTCTGGTTGACGAACGCGTTGCAGCGGCGGATGCGGCGGTATTTCGGGTTTACGTTCCACCGGCTGTGCTTCCGGTTGCCGAACACGCTCTAACGGTGGATGCGGCGGCGCTTCGGATTTGTGTTCGACCCGCGTCTCAGGCTTGTGTTCAACGGGTTTTTCGGGCTTATGCTCAACCGGGTTTTCATTTTTGGCGGTTTCCTGGGTGATAGGGGGCGGCTCCAATGGATGGGCATCGGCCATCGCGGTTTCCGGCGATTTGACAGATGTGTTTCCCGCGGCGTGTTCAGGCTCCGGCTTTCGCGCCAGATTTTTGGGAATATCTTCGACGTTGCTGGCTTTTTCCGGAAGTGGAAGCTGAAGTTCAGGAATATCCGAGGTTTTTTCCTTCAATTTTTCATAAAAGTCCAGATCGTCTAGCTTCGCCAGCGGATCGGACGACCCTTTTTTCTGGGCCAATTTTTTTTCGGATGCTGTTTTAGCAAGCTCGGCGATTTCCGTATTGATTTTACGATAATCAAAGAGGATGGGCGCCGTTTTTCTGCCAACCAGCACCCCCAGTAGAAACACCCAGGCCGAAACGAACAGGATCAGTCCAACCCAAAGGGATGACCGTTGCGGTTGCTGCTGCTGTTGCGGGCGAGGCGAAGGGCGATTCTTTTCGGGAGGCCGACGGTATTTCATGGTCACATGGACTCCGGCGCCGTTACGCCCAGAAGCGAAAGCCCGTTGGCGATCACCTGCCGGACAGCGGTCATCAAATACAGCCTGGCGCGGGTCAAACAGTCATCATCGGTCAACACCCGCTGCCGGTTATAATATCCGTGAAAGGCTGAAGCCAGTTCCATCAAAAAGAAGGTGATCCGGTGCGGCTCCATAAGTTCCGCGCTGAGCCGAATGATTTCCGGATATTTCATCAGCAGCTTGATAAGAGAGATATCATCGGGTGTATTCAGCAAACTGGAGGTGTCAATGTCATCGGCAATGTTCGTGGCCATCGTCCCAGTGTATTTCCGAACAATGCTGCAAATTCGGGCATGAACATACTGCACGTAATATACGGGGTTGTCGTTGGTTTTTTGCGCGGCGACCTCGAGATCGAAATCGAGCGTATTATCGGAACTCCGGGTTAAAAAGATAAACCGGGCGGCGTCTTTTCCGACTTCCTGAAGAACATCCTTGAGCGTGACGAATTCTCCGGCGCGGGTGGACATGGCTACCGGAACGCCTCCGCGCAACAGGCTCACCAGTTGCACCAGAATGACATGAAACCGGTCTTTGTTATAGCCCCCAGCTTCTATCGCCGCGGCCACACGGGGGATATAGCCATGATGATCCGCACCCCACACGTCAATCACCTGTTCGAACCCGCGCTCGAATTTATGGTAGTGATAGGCGATATCGGAGGCGAAATAGGTGGTCTGACCATTTTGACGGACGACCACCCGGTCTTTTTCGTCGCCGTAAGCGCTGGTGTTGAACCAGAGGGCGCCGTCCTTTTCGTAAATGATATCATTGCGGTTTCGGTATGTCTCGATGACATCCACCACATTGCCGGCATCATACAGGCTCTGTTCACTGAACCAGCAGTCGAACGTAACGCCGAACGATTCCAGATCGCGCTTCATGTCGTCCAGAATCAGCGCAGCCGCAAATCGGGCGCAGACCATGATGGCTTTTTCATCTGACTGATCCATCAGGCTGGCGCCCTGTTGATCTATCACCTGCCGGGCAATATCCCGAATGTAATCTCCCTGATAACAATCTTCGGGAAAAAAGACCGATTCGCCCATCAATTCCCGGCATCGCAGAAATACAGACCTGCCCAGTGTTTGAATCTGTCTGCCGGAATCATTGATATAGTATTCTTTCTGAACGTCATAACCGCAAAACGCCAGGATGTTGGCCACACTGTCGCCGACCGCGGCCCCGCGGCCATGACCGACATGCAGCGGGCCGGTGGGGTTTGAACTGACAAATTCGATCTGGATTTTTCGACCCTGCCCGATGTTGATGGCGCCATAACGGCCGCCTTGCGTATGGACCTCTTTTAAAAACCCGGCCCATGTGTTGGAACGGATATAAAAATTGATAAAACCAGGGCCAGCAATTTCAACACGTTCGATCACATTGTCGGCATCGGTGATATGGCTGGCAATCGCTTCGGCGATCTTTCGCGGCGCCATTTTCTGAATGGATGCGGACACCATCGCTACATTGGATGCGTAGTCTCCGTGAGACACGGTTTTGGGGATTTCTATCACAATCTCCGGAAACGACTCGGAAGATAGCGCCCCGTTTTCATAAGCGCTGTGCAGCGCCTGTTCGATAATCTGTTTAAGTTTCTGTTTCATGCAATGATGGCCTGTTAAATGAATCATTCAACGTATTCTGCTCATAACTTGTGTTCACCCTACCACAACATCCCATCATTTTCAAATTTCAAAATGGAAGGCTTCGTAAAATCTCCTTTTAACCGCATGGATATTCCACTTGACACGCCGCCGAACCTGCGATACTAAAAAACCGACTGAGTACTCAGTTGAATTTAAAACACAGGATGTTTCAATGAACAAAAAAGACGCCATTCTCCAGACCGCCCTGAAACTTTTTTCCCGAAAGGGATTTCGATACACCTCGATGGCAGAGCTTTCCCGTATCACCGGCGCCGCCGAAGGCACCATCTTCTACCACTTCAAGACCAAGCAGGACATTTTTTTAGAAATTTTAAAAAACGTCAAAGAAGATATCCTGTCCGAATTCGCTCATTATTCGGCGGCGCGGACCTTTTCGAGCGGACTGGAGATGATGGAAGGCGCCATTTCGTTCTATCTGTATCTGGCGGGCATCCGGGAAGATCTGTTCATGCTGCTTCACAGGCGATATCCCTACGAACTGGCCGAAGTCAATTCGGTGTGTAGAGAACATCTGGAGGCAATCTTCAACTGCTTCGTGGACATTTTCGAGCAGGCCATTGTCAGAGGGCAGGCGGACGGCTCCATCGCCAGCATGTCTGCCCGAAAAACGGCCATACTTATATTCACGATGGTGGACGGGCTGGTGCGA
>JAJYBO010000015.1 GCA_021778975.1 Deltaproteobacteria bacterium | reverse complement strand
ATTTTTATTCCCAACTGCATGGGGCAATTCGTTTGGATATGAGGTTTAAATACCCATGTCTTTCAGGATGGGTCGGGTGGAATAACACTTTTTCGCTGAGGAAGCGTTTATGCAGAAGGCCGTTCGGCTCAATGGTGGAAAAGCCCTGATTATTCAGGGCGCGCGACAAACCGGAAAAACGACACTGCTCCAACGGATATTCAACCAAATTCCACATGTGTTATGGTTGAATGCTGATGAAGCGGATACCCGGGCCATTATCGAAAACAGCTCATGAGATCGGATATCGGAAGCCTTTGGGAAAACTTCTTAATCGGCGAACGAATCAAAGCACTTCACTATCATCGCTTGTGGGTAAATTCCTGGTTTTGGCGCACGCAGGATCAGCAGGAAATTGATTATATAGAAGAACGGGATGGGAAGCTTTCTACGTGGGAATTCAAGTGGAATCCTAACATCAGACCGCGTTTGTCTAAAACTTTCGCCAAACCCTATCCGTCTCACGAATTCACCGTTATTACACCGGACAATTTCGAAGATTTCATCTGCATGGACATACCTAAACGACGAAGGATGCAGCGCAACGCCGCATACGGACATTTTACGAACCCATCAAACGTGATGGCATCATTCCGATACGGCAAGAGGTAGAAATACGCTGAACGTCGAACCCCGGGCAGGTTCACTCTGCACTTGAATATCCCCCTTCAGTTCATCCAGAAGCCCTTTGACAATGGGAAGCCCAAGGCCCGTGCCGGTGATAAAACGGGTCTTTTCATTTTTGACTCGATAAAACCGCTTGAAGATATTGTCGAGATCCCTGGCTTCAATACCGAATCCATTGTCGCGGATGTCAATTCGGATATGGGTGGGCTGGACATCGTCCGGCGACAAATAAAGCCGGACCTCAATGGCGCCGCCATCTGGCGTATAATTGATGGCGTTTGTGATCAGATTGCCGAAAATGCTTTCCAGCGCCCGCGGGTCGGCAGATATCGTGGGGAACAGCGCATCCGGCAACACCAGATCGAGCCGCTGATTTTTCGCACTGGCCCGAGTCGTCATGAAATCCACGATGCTTTTCAAGAGTTCATCCAGTTTGACTGGTTTGCACTCCAAACACACATTCCCCGCCTCGATACGAGACAGATCCAGAAGATCGCCGATCAATGATATCAATCCCAGTGTTTTTTCTTTGGCGCGAGAAATCAGATACTGATCGCGAGATGACTCTTTCTCCACCATGTCTTTGAGAACCAGCGCCAATTGCTCATGAATGGTAGATAACGGCGATCTCAGTTCATGAGATACTTTGGCCACAAATTCAGATTTCAGGCGATCCAGCACTTTCATGGCCGTGATGTCCACCAGATTCACCACAGCCCCCAGACATTCGCCGTCATCTCCCAAAACCGGACGTCCCGACGCCAGCAAATATTTCTCTCCCACAGTGGTAAACTCGTAAGTCGCCGGAAGTGACAACGCATTTCCGGTGGAAATATCCTGAATCATCTGACACAATCCCCTGTCCTGGATACAGGTCTCGATAGACTCGCCGGTGACATCGCGCGCCTCGATACCCGTCAGCCATTGAAAAGCGGGATTCATCAGGGCCACCTGTCCCTGAACGTTGGTCACTAAAACGCCATTCGGAAGCGACTCCACGATGGTGCGAATCCGGCTTTTTTCCGTGGACAGATCCGCCAGATTTCGCTGCCGCTCCTGCGCCAGTCTCTCGGTCTCCCCGGCAAGGCGTATCCGCTCCCTGGCCCGATTGATGACAATCCGCAGTTGATCCGGTTCGAAAGGCTTGGGAATGAAATCATAAGCCCCCTGTTTCATGGCCTCGATGGCGGTTTCAAGGGTTGCATAACCGGTGATGATGATGACCAGAATTTCCGGATTCAGCTTCTGGATATGGCCCAACACTTCCATACCATCCATTCCCGGCATTTTCAGGTCCAGAAGAACGATGGAAACCGGATGGTCGTTCAGAATTTCCAGACCTTCGCTGCCCTGGGAGGCTTTATAGACATGATACCCCATACGCGCCAGAATGCGTTCGGAGCCTTCCCGAATGCTTTCTTCATCATCCACAACCAGAATGGTCAGACCGTTCGACATGTTTTCCGATTTCACAAGAACCTTCCTGAAAATAAAAAGCGATGGTCAGAACACGCGATCCCGACACAGACTCAGGGATTGATCGGCAATTCGATCACAAAAACGGAACCGCTATCCGGGTTGTTTCCCGCCAAAATTTTTCCATGGTGACTTTCCACAATACCATACGCCAGACTCAGCCCCAGCCCTGTCCCCTGCCCTTCTTCTTTGGTGGTATAAAACGGCTCGAAAACGTGGGGCAACACATCTTCCGGAATTCCTGGCCCGGTATCGGAAATGGTGATAACCACTTTCTGGGCATCCTCTGAAAGCATACTCGAAATAGTCAGTTTTCCCCGACCTTCCATGGCCTGGGCCGCATTTAAAATGATGTTCATGAACACATGACTGAGTTGCTGGATGTCGCCCAGCACCATGGGAATATTCATCGAAAGACGGGTTTCGATAATGATGTTCTGAAACAGTACCTGCTTTTCCAGCAGAAACAGGGTGCGGGAGATGGCTTTGTTGACATCGAGGAGCTGTTTTTCATGCCGGGTCTGGCGGGCGAATACGAGCAGTTCCTTGACGATATCTCGACAACGTTCGGCGTCTCGCAAAATCCGATTCAAATCCGCCACAGCCGGCTCACTGAGCGCATATTCCTCCTGGATCAATCGGGAATAGAGCATGATGCCGCCCAGAGGATTGTTCAACTGATGGGCCACGCCTGCCGCCAGTTTACCCAGAGACGCCATCTTTTCGTTCTGGAGGAGCTGAATCTGAGCGCTTTCCAGCTCTTTTTTCAGGCGAATCCGCGTCCGCAAATCATGGAAAAACCCGATGGATCCGACCTCCCGCCCCTCTTCATAGATAATCGAAGCATACAGGCTGATAGGAATGCGTTCTCCCTGCTTTCCCAAAACATCCACATGGTATTCCTTCAGCTTTCCCCGTCCGCCGTACTCGTCGCTTCGAAGTTTTTTCATGATATCCCATGCCCCGCGGTCCGGATAGATATTCTGAATATAAAGACGATCGAGCGCTTCATCAATGCTGTAACCACTGACTTCAGCAGCAGACTGATTAAAAATGAAAATTTTTCCTCTGCGGTCGGCGGCAATCACCCCATCCACCGCGCTGTTGATCATGTTTTTCAGAAAGGCGTTCGACCGCCGCAGTTCTTCCTCCAGCTTTCCAAGCCGGGGAAGATCGAAATCCACCATCAACAGCGCGGTGATAACGCCTTCAGAATAAATGGGATAACAGGAAACCCGCTGTTCGCTTTCCTGAAGACTTCTATACGAGTCTTTCAGAACCGGTTTCCCGTCATGCAGAACACGGCGGGCGGGACAATCATCACAGGGAGAACGCCGTTCATGAAAGACATCGTAACAGACATCGCCAACGATGTTTTTACCCCGTTTTTCGATTGTATAGCGATTGGTGGCAAGAATACGGTGATCCGGAGATATCACGATCATTTCACGATCCAGCGCGTCAATAGCCCGGATCAGGTATTCTTTCTCGGTTTCCGTGCGTGGAATCGTCATAATCGTATCTCTGAAATTTGACGGCTTCGTAAAAAGTCCGGATGCTGCGTTGCGCTGCATCCTTCGTCGTTGCGGCGCACCATAAGTACGCCTCACTCATCATGATTTGCGCGCCTTACCTGCGGCCTTTTTACAAAGTCGTCCGAATTTTGACTTCTTACAAGGGCATCAAATTTGACTTCTTACGAAAGTGTCTTTCTTGAATGAGAATATAATCCGTATCGGGTTCACCATATCATGGTGAATTACGAATTGGGGAAATGTATCACATTTTTAGCAAGCGCTTGACGCTCCGGGTAATGTCTTCCGCCGAAGCCGGTTTAGGCAGATAATCATCAGCTTCCATATTCATGCCGTCGTAATGAGAATACTTGGTGGATGTCACATGATCCGCCACGGCTGTCAGCAGCACGACCGGAATACTGGCATAGGCGCTGTCCTTTTTGAGCGCCGCGCACAGCTCATAGCCGTCCATTTCGGGCATCATGACATCCAGAACGATGGCGTCCGGAGGATTGGCCTTGATTTTCTCAAAGCCTTCCGCTCCATTATACGCCAGCTCTGTGGCAAATCCTTCCCGATCCAGGTAGGTCTGTACAACCATCGAAAAATCGGGTTCATCATCTACAATCAGAATACGTTTTTTTTCACTCATGGGTCACGTCCTTTCGTATCGGTTGTCAGTTCATTGAAAGCCGGAACACATAGAAAATCCGGATTTCGACGTCAAATTTCCACCGTCGGACGGGGAAAAAGACCAGCCCGCTCGACAATCTCAGCCACTTTTTCCTCCCATTCGATGGCCATGATATGAAACCCGTGGACGCCCTCCACAGATTTGAGGCGTTCTATGGTTTCAACACAAATGGTAATGCCCTCATCAGGCTGTTTTTCTTTGGGAACAGCGGCCATGCGCTTGATCACATCATCAGGAACGTCCATCCCCGGCACCCGGTTTTTCATATACCGGGCCATCCCCACGGATTTCAGCGGCGTAACCCCCGCCAGGATGTGTACTTTTTCGGTAAGCCCCCGCTCTCTGGCCTGTTTGACCCAAAGTTCGAATTTATCGAGATTGTAAATACACTGGGTCTGAATAAATTCGACCCCGGCCGCAATTTTCTTGGCCAGCCGGGGAACCCGTATTTCAAAGGGATCGGCAAAAGGATTTTCCGCGGCGCCGACAAACATCCGGGGCGGACAGGCGATATCCGCGCCGCCCAGGAATTTGCCCTCATCCCGCATGCGGCGCACGGTCTGAATGAGTTGCATTGAATCAATATCATGAACGTTCTGGCCTGTGGGGCAATCTCCAAAACTTTGATGATCGCCCGAAAGACAGAGAATGTTGTGGATATCGAAAGATGCCGCGCCCAGAATATCGCTTTGCAGGGCAATCCGGTTGCGGTCTCGCGTCACCATCTGCAATACCGGTTCAAGCCCCATAAGCTTAAGACGGATACAGGCCGCAAGGCTGCACATCCGTGTGACGGATGTCTGATTGTCGGTAATGTTGATGGCATCCACATGATGTTGGATCAGACGTCCTTTTTCCTCGATATGTTTGGGGTTGCCGCCCCGCGGCGGACCGACTTCCGAAGTGACGGCCAAACAGCCAGACGCCAGAATTTTTTCCAGTTTGCTGGGGGTTTTTGTGGTCATATCTGCACATCCTCCCTGATGACTTTTCGGGGGCCGCCGGCTCTGTCGGTGGACCAGTCCTTGATCGAAAAGAGTTTCTCGTAGTCATCCATGCGGCCTAACGCCTTCAGTCTATCCACGATAAGCTGCCAGGCGCAATCCAGATCCTTGTTCACCTCGCATTTGCCCTTGCTGGAGCCGCCGCAGGGGCCGTTTAAAATTCGTTTGGCGCAGCGCGATACCGGACAAATGCCAGCCGTGTTCGCCAGAATACACTGGCCGCAAGCCTGACATCGCTCCGTCCAAAGCCCTCGTTTTTCGGTGACCCCAAGAAAACATGTGTTCACCCCAGGAAAAATCGGTTTGGAAAGATATGTCTCGGCCATGAATTGAACACCGACACCGCAGGCCAGAGAAACCACCGCATCATAACGATCTATGCGATCCCGGATTTCCTCCAGATACTCGTGGTCGCACTGGCGTTCCAGCGTCACTTCATCAATCCGCATGTCTTTCCCGTTATTGAGAAAATACATCCGCAGCGCGGACGCCAGAATGCCCACCTCTTTCTTGCCACCGGCTTCACAGACGGTGACGCATTCATTGCATCCCAAAATCAGCACATTATGATAACTTTCCACTTGCTGAATAATTTCTTCGATCGGTTTTTTATCGGCTACAATCATGATTTTTGACCTCTCTCTTGTCTCAGGCCGCCTTTTTCATGGCCAGTTTGATGGGGCTGGGGCCGATATCGCGAATGCGGCGATCCATTTCCCGGGCATATTCGGCAAACCGTGGCCCTTCCGCGGAGGAGAGGTTGAACATTTCAACTCGTTCTCCTCCCACACCGACGGTATTCAGAAGTTTTCTGGCCTGCTCCACCCGTTTTCTGGCCCTGAAGTTTCCGCTGTTGAAATGACAGTCTCCTTCCATGCACCCGACGGCGTAAACACCGTCCGCACCTTTCTCGAAAGCCCTGAGGATATGCTGGACATCCACTTTGCCGGTGCAGGGCACGCGAATGATCCTGATGCTGGACGGATAAGCGAGTCTCATCGAACCTGCCAGGTCCGCGGCTGTATATCCTCAGAAATTACAGCAGAATGCAATGATAACCGGTTCAAACGCCTGCGTCATAATACCCCCTCCAGCAGTGCATCTATCTTGCTGAATAATTGATCGTCTTCATACCAGTCAAGCTCGATGGCTTTGGCCGGACATTCGGATGCGCAGATACCACATCCGTGACACAACGCCACATCAATTTCACTGACCCCCTCGACATTGATTCGCGGCACGCCATAAGGACACGACCGCACGCAAATCAGACAGGAAGCGCACAGATCGGCGTTCACCCGGGCCGTTACAGCGGATAGCGTCAGGCTGTCTTGAGACAGAAACGTCGTCGCGCGGGAGGCCGCGGCCAGAGACTGCGCGATGGTCTCTGAAATCAGTTTGGGACTGTGCGCCGTGCCGCAGATAAATACGCCTTCGGTGGCCATATCCACGGGCCGGAGCTTGACATGGGCTTCCAGATAATAGCCTTCGGCGTTTCGCGCCAGTTTCATGATGGAGGAAAGTTCTTCGGTCTCTCCGGCCACCATGCCGGCGCTCAAAATCAGAAGATCGCTACTGATCTGCAACCGGCGCCGGATGATCGGATCCGAAAACGTTACCTCAACACTTTCGGGGGTGAACTCGACCACCGGCATGTCTTCCGGCGTATAGCGGAAAAACAGAACACCCCGCTTTCTGGCCTCGGTGAAATAGTCTTCCAGAAGCCCGTAAGTACGAATGTCCCGATACAGAACACTGACATCCGCATCCGGATACAGATCCTTGATATGCAGCGCATTCTTGATAGCGCTCTGGCAGCAGACGCGGGAACAGTTGGGGTTGATGTCGTTTCGGGATCCGATACACTGGATCATGACCACACTGTTCAGCTTCGGAACGGATTCTGTTTCCAGAAGTTTCCCTAATTCCACCTGGGTCATGACCCGGGTGTCAGCCCCATAACCAAATTCTGTGGGAACGTATTCGGTAGCGCCTGTCGCCAGTATCACGGCGCCGTGATCAATTTTGCGTTCGTACATGCCAGGGCCAACCAGAACTTCTGTGGTGAAATTACCTTGAAATCCGGTAAACCCGACAATCAACGACTGCGTGAGGACCTGAATGCCCGAATGCGACATGGTTCTTTGAATCAAATTTTCGAGATACGCCTGAATATCGGCCCCTTCGATGGTTTGAGTCAAACGCCGGGCCATACCGCCCAGTTCCGGCTCTTTTTCGATCAGAACCACTTCGAATCCCTGATCCGCAAGCCCTAACGCCGCGGTCATACCGGCCACGCCGCCACCGACCACCAGCGCCCGCTTGTTGACAGGAATCCGCTTTTCATGAAGCGCCTTCAAGGTTCCGGCTCTGGCCACGGCCATTCGGACCAGTTCTTTGGCTTTCTGCGTCGCCTGCCGGGGGGTATCCGAATGAATCCAGGAATCCTGATTCCGGATGTTGGCCATCTCGAACAGATATTTGTTCAGCCCGCACGCCTGAAGGGTATCCATAAAAATGGCTTCATGGGTTTTGGGGCTGCACGACGCCACCACCACCCGGTTCAACCGGTGTTCCCGGATCAGTTCTTTCATCATGTCCTGAGCATCCTGAGAGCATGAGAACAGGTTTTGTCCGGCATACACCACGTTTGGCAGCGTCGCCGCGTATGACTGAACGTCCGGAACATCCACAACCCCGGCAATATTGATGCCGCAGTTGCAGACAAAAACGCCAATTCGGGGAGAAAGCCCCTCCACATCAATTTCTTCAGGAATCACAACGCTTCGGGTGCAGGAATATCGGACAGGCGCCAGATGCGCACCGGCCGCGCAGGCGGCTGCGCTGGCCTCGATCACTGACGAGGGGATGTCTTTGGGGCCTTGAAACACGCCCCCCACATAAACGCCGGACCGACTACTCTCCACCGGCGTAAATGGATGGGTGGCCACAAACCGGTATTTCCCCAAATCTACATGCAGCCGCTTCGCCAGTTCCACGGACGATGCCGGCACCTGAAGCCCCACGGACAGCACCACCATATCGAAGGTTTCTTTCTGAATATCGCCGGCGTCATCCACATACCGAACCACCAGCTCACGGGTGCCGGAAATCTCGTCAATGGTATGAATCCGGGATTTGACAAAGCGAACGCCCGCTCGCTCTTTGGCCCGGGTATAATATTTTTCATAATCCTTTCCGAAGGATCGAATGTCCATGTTGAATATGGCGCAGTCCAGATCACCACCGGCGTGTTCTTTGGCGATCATGGCCTCCTTGATGGCATACATGCAGCAAACGGAAGAGCAGTAGCCATTACCGCAGCGATTGACATCCCGGGATCCCACACACTGAAGCCAGGCAATGCGTTTGGGTTCGGTATGGTCGGAAAGTTTCACCAGATGCCCCAGGGTAGGTCCCGAAGCGCTTAGAAGCCGCTCGAATTCGAGGCTTGTCACAACGTTGGGATTGGCGCCGTAATGATAGAACTGACGGAGCGGCGTGGGATCGAACGCCTGACTGCCCGGACACAGGATCAGCGAACCGACGGAAATCTCGCGAACCACCGCTTCCTGAGTATGATCCACCGCCTTCGCCAGACAGGCATCCACACATTGATAGCATTCCGAACAAATACCGCAGGCCAAACAGCGACTGGCTTCTTTACGGGTGGTTTCTTCGGCGAATCCAAGCTGTACTTCGTTGAAATTGTCGGTCCGGGTTTTTGACGGCAGATGGGGCATTGACTGTCTATCGGTTTTGACGACGCCCTCCAGCGGCGCATCGGTGACGGCTGCCCAGTCAACATGACGACCTTCCCGAAGATCCTGCCCCTGAATGAAACGGTTGATGGAAATAGCGGCTTCTTTTCCTGACTGAATGGCTTCCACAACGGTTTTAGGGCCGGTGACCGCGTCCCCTCCAGAAAAGATATCCGGATCGCCGGATTGAAGGGTGACGGCATCCACGGACATGGTTCCCCACCCGGTCAGGGTGCAGGCGCACTCGTCGGTCAGACAGGCCCAGTCGGATTCCTGGCCAATGGCGGGAATGACGGCATCCACTTCGATAACGAATTCGGAGCCGCGTACCGGAACCGGTTTGCGCCTGCCACTGGCATCCGGTTCTCCGAGCGCCATTTGGATACATTCGATGGCGTTGACCTTTCCGGCATCATCGCCGATAATCCGCACCGGATGGGTCAGGGTTTTGATTTCAATGCCTTCATCTTCGCATTCAGCGATTTCGTCACGGCTGGCCGGCATTTCGTCCATACTGCGGCGATAAATGATGAACGGCTTTGAGGAACCTGTTCTGAGCGCGGTGCGAACCGAATCCATCGCCACATTGCCGCCACCGATGACCGCCACCCGGTCCCCCAGATGTATCCGGTTGCCGAGATTGACTTCCCTGAGAAATTCGACCCCCGGATAAACGCCGGACAGCGACTCTCCCTCGATCCCCAGCCGTTTGCACTCATGAGCGCCAATCGCTACAAAAAAGGCTTTGAACCCGTCTTCCCGAAGCCCGGCAATGGTGAAATCCTTTCCGATTTCAACACCTGTCTTGAACTGAACCCCCAAATTCCGGATCGTCTGAATTTCGGACTCGATGATGTCCCGCGGCAGGCGATACGAGGGAATACCGACGGTCAGCATACCGCCCAGAACCGGCAGCTTCTCGAAAACCGTTACCGGATAGCCCTCGATGGCCAGATAATATGCAGCGGTCAAACCAGCCGGGCCAGCACCGACAATTGCGATTTTTTCGGTTCTGGACGCCTTGACGTTGGGGGCAAAAGAGGCGCCCCCCTTCATGGCTTCATCCGCCAGAAAACGGTGCAGGTATTGAATGCTGATCGGCGCATCCACCTGATTTCGGGTGCAGACACCTTCACAGGGGTGATGACAGACACGGCCGCAGACGCCAGGAAAGGGGTGTTCCTGTTTGAAAAGCGCCAGCGCCTCCTGATATTTACCCGCGTTGATCAGCGCGATGAATCCTTGAACGCTGACATGCGCCGGACAGGTGGCCTTACAGGGCGCGGTGCCTCGCTTGCTGATGGCAAAAGCGCCGGGAATGGCCTGAGCGTATTGCTTATATGCGGCTTTGCGTGTGGTAAGAGACTTGTTGTATTCGTCCGGAACGCTGACAGGACAGACTTTGGCGCATTCACCACAACTCGTGCATTTGGAAAGATCAATATATCGGGGTTTCTGGCGCACCCTGGCCGTAAAGTTGCCAGGATTGCCGGTGAGTTCCAGAAGCTCCGTTTGGGTTAACAACTCGATGTTCAGATGCCGGCCGACCTCGACCAGTTTGGGAGAAATCACTCACATGGCGCAGTCGTTGGTCGGAAACGTCTTGTCAATCTGGGACATCATGCCGCCCACCGCCGCGGACGATTCAACCAGATAGACATAATAACCGGAATTGGCCAGATCAAGCGCAGACTGCATCCCCGCGATGCCGGCGCCAACCACCATGATGGAACCCACTAATGGTTCCGGACCGTTTCCCGTATTTCCAGATTTTTGAAGAAAAGGATCTGCCTGGTTTTCCATAAAATAATTTCCTTTAGAAACGGGTTTACGCCAAACCGTCCGGACCGGATCCGAAACGGCTTCCTATAGGTGATGCTTTCAGATGTTTTCGAGAATGTCGGGGAGTTTGTCTTCCCACCCAATGGTCGAAATCAGCACACCGCCCAAACCTCCGGATTTGAGCGTAGCAATCATTTCGGCGGCAATTCGGATACACTCCCGGCTTTTATCGGACGCGTTTTCGATTCGGGTGATGATGGATTCAGGAATGAAGATATGCTCGACATTTCGGGACATATAGCGGGCCATACCTGCAGATTTTAGAAGGAGAACGGTTGGAATGACGGCGATCCGGCTGCGATCAATGCGATTGAGAAACGGTCCCAGCGTATGCAGATCGAAGATGGGAGGCGTCACGAAAAATCTGGCGCCATGTTGATTTTTTTGATTTAGAAGCTCCATTTCTGTTTCCAGGGTTTCGCCTCTGGCCTGAGCCTGAACCGTCGCCCCCACCAGAAATTGCGGTGGGCCTTTTAAATCAATGCCCGCCATGTCTTTGCCGTTTTGAAGCTTTTGGATAGCCTCCAGCATTTCCAGCAGGGTAATGTCATATACCGCTTTGGCCTGATGGTGATCCCCAAAGCGGGGATCCTGGCCAGGCACCGCCATGATAGTGGAAATGCCACAAGCCGATGCGGCCAGCAAATCGGCCTGAATCGCCAGACGATTGCGATCCCGGCAGCAAATCTGCATCACGGACTCCATACCGGCCTGCTGCAGGGCGATAGCACCGCCCAGAGCGCTCATCCGCATCACCGCGTTGCTCATTTCAGGAATCAGAAAAGCATCAACCTGCTCTTTGACGCGTCTGGCATTTTTGATCATCAGGGAAATATCTGCGCCTTTAGGAGGTTCCATCTCGGCCATCATCACAAATTCGCCGGACTCTATCTTGGTTTTCAGATGCATCGGTTTTCCTCCAAACATGGATAAGATCGGTTTGATAGAAAAACAAAAAATCAATTTCGTTTGTTCTATTAAATTATTTACAATGTTTTGGTCAAGCAAAAAATATAATTTTATATTTACAAAATGAATTTAAATCAGAAATTTTATTGATTTGATGACAGATGACACCAACGAGTCGGTTGGGAGTGAAGACACGACATACATGTGATAGACTTGAAGGCAGGCTGCGGGACGTTTCCGCCCCGCCAAAAAGAATCAACGCGTCTTGACAGTTAAACCGTAGTGTGAAATCTGAAACGTTTTATAGCGTAAAATTCGGGGATGGCGTAAATCAGCGTAAGTTTCCACTTCCGGCGCATAATGATACCCCACGATAAATGGAACGATATCGCCATTCAATACCTTCTGCAACCGGCGCAGCATTTTATCGAATCTGTCAAAATCTTTTTTACCGGGCTGAGCCTTACATTCACCAATCAAAAATACCGACTGGTTGTTTCGGATACCTTCCGCATACAAGTTGATCTCGTCATATCCTCCATCGGGATACACCACATTGCGCCGATCCACCATCGTCACGTCTATCCCGTATTTCTGTAACGCGAAGTCTTTCAAATCTGGCATGATTTTATCTTCAATCCCGTACCCCACCGCCATCGAAAGCCCGCCAAGCTGAGCGGCCATTGTTTTTTGGCTGTCAGCAAGCGCTTTCACCGATTTTTCCGTCAACGCCTGCGCTTCCGACAACTTTCTCTGAGAAACGGAGAGTTCCTGGAGACTTTGCCTCATTTCCGACTGCGATTCTATCAGCTTCTCGATACGGGCGTCCGCACGATCCTGTGACGCTATCAGTCTCTCGATACGGGCGTCCGAACGATCCTGCGTCTCTATCAGTCTCTCGATACGGGCGTCCGAACGATCCTGCGTCTCCATCAGCTTTTGCTGCGACTTCGCCAGTTCCTGAAGCGCTTGCCTCATCTCATTGAAATCATTGCGCTCGATAGTAATGATTTTTGTTCTTGCGTCAATTTCATCAATGAAATCCAGAAAAAGACCTTTCAGTTTGGGGGCCACTTCTTCTACTTTACGTATGAAATCAGCACCAATAGCCATTTTTATCTCCCTGTCCCGGATTAATGGCATCAATCCAGAGACCATCATCTGTAGAACAATCCACCAGAAATTGCATCATTTCCGTAGCATCGTGAGAATCATAACGAAGAAGGGTTTTCCAGCTTCTCGCCTGATTCAACACCTGACGTTCATCCGAAAGCTTGTGTCCCCCAACGGTGATACCGTCCAGCAATGTCTTGACTTCAGGCAATATAAAGGGATTTCCCTCCAGAAACACCGTATCATATACAATGCCTTCCAGTATCTTCAACGCCTGGAAACACGCCCGTCGGACATCCGGAGTGGATACCGTTCGAATCGCACAGGGCGCATAGGTAAAACCAAGCCGGTTGTATGCCGCATCCGCCTGCGTCATGGCGATCTCTCCGACACAATCAGCTTTTGGGTTTATTCCCGGGATAATCCTGAACCGGTTTGAATATTTTCATCACAACCCGTTCACCGGTGGCGGGATCCACCAGGGTCACCACATCCGACTGAATCTGCTGCACGGTAAATCCGGCGATGCTGCCGCCTGCAACCAGCCGGGCGGACTCTGACTTGGAGGTTTTTTTGGATACCTTTTCAATGACAACGAATCGCTGTTCAGGCGATGTAAAAATACCTCGCACCCGCAATATGAAAGATTCAAGTCCCTTCTCATTCACCGGCGCGGAGGGCGCGGGCGGCGCCGGGGGCGGTTTTACAACGACCGGCTTGGGTTTGGAATCAAACAGATTGCGTTCATCGGCCGTCCATGTATGGGACGGTTTTGAAATGGGAACCCACTGAACGGTATGTTCCGATACCGTCCCGGTATTGCGCCAGGATATTTGACGCCACATGGATTGGAGGCTGTATGCCCAGATCAGAACAAGCACAATATTTATGGCATAAACAATTTTACTGAACATGGGATGGCTTTTTAACCGGTGAAGATGTTTTTGGTTTTCCGATACCGTATGCGGAAACATCCATTTCGACGGTCAGGGGTTCTGCCGTGGGTCTGGCCGTTATCCGCAGAATATCAACCGTATAAAATAACGGGTCGCTTTCGATGTCACACAGTATCTTGTAGAGCTTGTCTGGAACCACCTCCATTCTCAATTTAAGCGGGGCCTGGGTGATATCTCCACTGGAAACAGGAAGCCAGTCCATATTCAAGACCTTTGCGCCTGCGTCTGCACAAATCTTTTCGAGTTTTTTTTGCAGGCCCAATTGCAGCGCCTGTGTATCTGCATATCCTGTCTGATAATACTTCTCGACTTCCTTGAGTTTTCCTTCAGCCGCCTGCCAGGAATTCCGAATATCGCCGATATGGGCCAACAGATCCTGTTTCCGCGCCACGGCGCGATTCAGCTTCTGGATATGCGTCACCATGGCATCTCGCCAGTCATAGAGAGGAAACACACCATACTGCACCACCCCCAGCAGAAGGATACCGGCAATTGCAAGTTTATATTTGAGGGATAATTGTGTCATCGTTCATATTCCATTTTACAAAGTCGTCCGAAATTCGACTTTTTACGAGAACAGGAACATCTGGCCGCTCCTTATTTTTTCGGAGGCGCATATTCAAAGCTCAATGCAAACACATCCCGCCCCGTCTTGCTTTCTTTACGGACCGGAGAAATGAACTGCGCGTTGCGGACCCCTCCGCCCTGAGATAACGCGGTCAGCAACGCTGTCGCGCTGGGTGCTTCCCCACGAATTTCTACACGCGCGCCTGAAACGGCCATCTGAACAATGCGAGCCTCCGCGGGCAATACTTTCTGAAGAAATGTCATGAGCAAATATCTCGACATATACGCATCAATCGGGGTTGCAAGCGCTTTTTGCTTTTTGGCCGCCGCATCAATCTGCTGCTGTTTTTCGCCCCATTCGAGGCTCTGCGCCGAAACCACTGCGTCCTCTTTCTGAAGGCGTTTTTCGGCGCGGTAAGGTATGGCCAGAGATACCGCGGTATATATCATAAAAAGGGAGAGCGCACTATAGCCCCCCCGCTTCAATACGCGGGAATCAAATGTCACTGTATATGGATTGGCATTCACAAACGGATAGAGTCCATTGGCAGACACGCCGGCAATGGTATCGGAAAGAAATGCCGCGTAATCCTGCATCCCTGTAATCTGGACAACCGGGCTGCCGGTGGCGTCCTTTCCGATGACCCTGCGAAACCCATCCACATCCATCGTCCCCCCTCCTGAACGAATACTCTGCACGGCGCCATTTTGCCCGACCCATGCCAGAAAAGAATTCACCCCCAGATCAACATGATAAATCTGCGATGCCTGACAGGCCCGGAGGGAGATCAGCGCCGTTTCCGGAATGACCAGCGAAACAAGCTGCTTTTCCATCATCGAAGCGGCATCGGATGAAATCAGCCAGATATTGGCCGTAGCGCCGTCCCCTGTCTGATGAATTTTCCGGATACAGCACCGCAACACCGGAAACGGCGCGCAGGCATTTCTGTCCAGCATGATCGCGGATTTGATCTCCCTGGCCCGGTTGAACGGGAAATGCCTCACGGTTTCAAAATAATGCATCTTTCCCAGAACCACAACCCGCGCATCCCGGATATCCTTCTCGGATGCGGCCCGGCATCCTTTTTTACTGTCCATGACCAGAATCTGATCCCCCACATACAACATCCGCCGGGCCAGCCATCGGCTCACATAGCGGCTCAGGTTCATCGGCTCCATATTCGTTCCTCTAGTGATTCCATTCCAGCACCATATACGGCAGGGTCTGAGTTTCACGCTTGGCGATCACGGCTTCGATCCTGTCAACAGCCTTGTTCAGCCGCGCCGTCACACGAATCCGTATCAGAGCGGACGGTGCAAACATCACCATATCGCTGCGCGGGATCCCGGTCAGCCCCGAAAAATAATTTCCTGTCAGCGCATGTTCGCTGCGCATTTTCAGCACCGCGGCAACGGTCCTGTCGTCCCCCAGCATCACATGCAGCATATTGGCGCTCATCGTCAGATAATTGATGTGATCGGCTCCCCAGTAGGTGATATCGTTTCGGATTGCATCCAGCATCGAGCTATCCACCCCCATAATCAGATGCATCTCGTCGAGGGTTTGAATATAATAGTTGCGCGGCACGTAGGGATATCCCGCCGCCTTGTAATCCCACGCTTCCGCACCGTTCAGGTGTTTGAGATCGTCGGTATCCTGCCAGTCCGCCAGTTTATCAATGAATGAGTTGACGTCCGGAGTCATTCCGAAAGTACCGTGTATCAGATTCGCAAAATCGCTGGCCTGCGTCACCGGAGACACCAAACCCGCGACATCCTGAAGTCTGACATTCGTCGTGTCATCGAGCGCGATCGGTTCATTGTAAAGATTCCAGCTTTTCCATGCGCCATCCGGCAGATAAATTTTGATGCCTGTCTGGGTAAAATCGGATGTCAGAATATTGTATATCGTTTCGTTCATGGCCGAATACGATTTGAGACGGGCCAGGCTCTGGTCTTTCAATTCCGAGATCACGGCGATCTTGTGACGCATCGAAAACGCAATGCTGAGAGTCATAATCATGATAATCATCGAAATGGCCATGACCATCGGGAGCGCGTATCCGTTCTGATTCATCGGGAGAGATTTACAGGAAACTTCCATTTTTATCAAATTCACTTTCAGGACGTTTCAGAACTCGCGAAGGAAAAAGCGGGACTTGAACGGATTCAACGCTCTAACCGGAAACGTCAAAACCGTATCACCGGTCTCGTCAGACACCGTCAACTCGATGATTTCCGGTGTCGCCTTCCGGTCTTTTCCGTAATATTCCGTCAGCCAGCGGTACTCGGTCACAAAGTCCTGCGTCGCATCGTTGAAACGGGATTCCCACGCACCGTAATACCGGATATGAAACGCCTTTACATTCTCGAACAGCACGATCTGATGCACATATTCGGGCACACTGTCTTCATAACGGATATACTGGTGAAGCAGCGGGGTTTCTTCATAAACGACATTGCGAGTGCCAGACGGGGTTTCGACGATACGGATCCGGGCCGACGCGGAAACCCCTTTGACAAAAACCGAGGACAGCGTAACAAAAGCGGCGGAATTATCCGTTCCAATGAAATATGGCCAGTAAACCCCATTGAATTCATTGGTCGGATCCGTGACATAGTAATCGCAGATGGATTCGACCGCGGAGCGGCACAGAACGTGATTTCGATAGAGTTCGAGCGACCGGGTGTCCGACAACCGCCCCTTGCGCCAGCTCTCGCCGAAAAACGAATACGCGGTCAACGCCAGATAGATCATAATGGTCAGAATCGCCGTCGCGACCAGAACCTCAATCAGGGTGAAGCCCCGTTCATCATGGGCGGCATTTTTTTCAAACGCGCTGCCTGGGCATTTTCCAAACATACCAGTTCCTGATATTCATAGGGAAATACATGCTCCCTGCCGTAAGATGTGCGGGTGAGCTTCACGGTCACGGTATCCATCACCACATCAAAACGACCGTATTCCATACCACTCGTCGTCTCACTGAACTCGCTCAGAATATTCGGAGACGATTTCGTTGATTCGGCGGACCATTCATATGTTATGTCCGGCCCATAGCGCCCGCTCCCTTTGATTTTGCGATTCAGCAGCTCGGTTTTGATATCCTCGACGACAGACGGCAACGCATCCGAAACCGCAATCACCGCCGCCGATTTTTCGATGACCCGGACCGACGCCCTGTGCGCCACCGCACCAATCACCAGCGCCGCAAACAGAATGACAGCGGCAATAATGACCTCAATAAGGGTAAACCCTCTGGAATTTCTTAAAATTCCCGACATCTCACCCTACCACACCCCGTCCGCGCCATTGTCCATTGTTTTGACATCGGCATTACCGATGGTCCGGTACTGTATCTGCTTCAGGTTTGCAAAGCCGTGTTCGTTCACCGTAAATTCCTGAGGCGGAAACGTGATACAGGCAAACTCGACCTCGCCTCCTCCGTCCTTGACCCGGAATACGTTGTTCTTCAGTTGAACCGTGTAGGCGGTGCTTCGGAGAAAAGCCTTCATCCGCACCTCCCCCAACAATTCCGCCAGTCGGCGCTCTTCCACCGACACCTTGAAGTTATCATAGGCGCGGATCATGTTGGGCGTGACCAGCGCAATGCCGAGCGCGGCAATGGCCATCACCACCATCAGTTCGATCAGCGTAAAACCGGCATCCTTACACTGCGTCATGGCAGTCCGCATCCTGTTGAATTCTCTGCAATAAGCGGCGCATCGTCAGAAGTTGATGTCATTGACCGATACGATACTGAGCAGCATGACCACCACTACCGAGCCGACAATCAGCCCCATGACCAGTATCATGATCGGCTCAAGGAGGGTAATCATGCCATTGAGCCGCTGTTCGTAATTCTCCTTGAATCGGTCTTCCATATCACTGAAAATTTCCGTCAGGTTTCCCGTCTGTTCGCCAACTTCGATGACGCCGATATAAATATCCGGCAAAAAACCGGTTTTAGCCAGCGATTCGCTCAGTTTCCGGCCCTGGCGAACGTCGTCTCTGGCGGATAGCAGTTGTTTCTGAAGCCGGTAGTTCCCAACCGAACGAATGGCGTAATTGAGGGCGTCCACCAGTAGAACGCCGCTTTTTAACAGAATCGCCATCGAGGAGACAAACCGGAGATTCTCTAAAGAATAAGACAGATACCGCAACACCGGAATCTTGATCAGCAGCATATCCAGAGCGACCCGTATCAGATGAATCCGCTTCATCTGCCGGAGCCACAGGGGGATCCCTACCACCAGCAGCAGTATCCACCACTGATAGCGCGTAAAATGCCGGCTGACCGTGAGAAGAATTTCAGTATAAACGGGCAGTTTTTTCATCCCGGCGAACAGCACTTCGAACTTGGGGACGACAAAGTTGAAAATGAACACGATGGACAGCACGCACACCGAAAATATCACCGCCGGGTAAATCAGCGCCTGACGGGTTTTGGACAGAACGCTTTTACGGAACCCAAGGCTCAGGGCAATCTGCCCGAAGGCATCGGCCAGCTTTCCGGTCGCCTCGCCGATAGAGGCGATACTGACATACATCGGGTCGAAAATATCCGGAAATTTCTCGAGAGAGCGGGAAAGCGCCAGCCCGGAACGAATCTCGTTGTGAATCTGTGTTGCCGCCCGTTTCAATTTCAGATTGCGAATCGTCTTGATGGTGGTGCCCAGCGCCTTGTCCACCCGGATGCCGTTTTTCAGCAGCAGCGACATCTGAGAGGAAAAAAATTCAACATCCGACAGCCCCGGTTTGATCCGCTGCAATATCTGAAACTGAACCGACATCTGGTTTTGCAGCGCGGACAGCACCTCGAGCCGGACCGGCACCAGTCCCAACTCCTTGACCTTCGCCTGTGCGGATTCAAGGTTGACCGCTGAGACTTCTCCCTGACGCCGAACCCCGGACGTATCATATGCCGTGTAATTGTACTGCTGCATCAGCCCGCCACTCTGAGGACTTCATCTATCGTTGTAACCCCTTTGATACATTTCAGAAATCCGTCTTCCGACAGATCACGAATACCGGTTTCGGACATGTACCGCTTCGCCTCCATAGGAAAAGCGGAATTTTTCTGAAGCATCTTGATTTCCGGGGTACACCGCAAATATTCCATAATCCCCACCCGACCCCTGTAACCGGTGTGGTTGCAGGCCGGGCACCCGGCCGCGGTTTTGATCCGGATATTGTCAACATGATATTTCTCCGCCAGCGCATCCAACGCAAAGGTTCCAATCACCGAGCTGTCCGCCTCCAGGGGAACGGCGCAATCCGTACAAAGCTTTCGGACCAGGCGCTGGGCGATAACGGATATCATGGAAGAATTGATCAGGTACTCCTGAAGCCCCAGGTCAATCAGACGGGTGTAGGCCGTGGGCGCGTCGTTGGTATGCAGCGTGCTGAACACCAGATGCCCGGTCAAAGAGGACTGCATGGCCACCCGCGCGGTTTCGGAATCGCGGATTTCACCGATCATGATGACATCCGGATCCTGGCGCAAAATACTCCGCAGCGCGGTCAGAAAATCGTAGCCAATATCGTGCTGTACCTGAATCTGGTTGATACCGTTGAGCCGGTATTCCACCGGATCTTCGATGGTGATGATCTTTTTATCCTCGCTGTTGATGCTGTTCAGGCAGGAGTAGAGCGTGGTCGTTTTGCCGCTGCCCGTCGGCCCGGTCAGGAGGATGACACCCGCGGTTTTGAGGATGTCCTGCTGGAGCATCCCGTTCAAATCGTCCTCGATGCCCAGGTAGTCGAGATTGTAGCTGATGGATTCCTTGACCAGAAACCGCAGAACGAGGCTTTCCCCTTCCGCCAGCGGCAGGGTCGAGACACGGATGTCAATTTCCTTTGAGGAAACCTTCATGGATATCTGCCCATCCTGCGGTTTCCGGCGTTCGGCGATATCCATGCCCGACAGAATCTTGATGCGGGATGCGATGGGAAGCTGCATGTTGAGCGGCAGAAAATCAATATCGTGCAACATGCCGTCAATCCGGAACCGTACCCGGTACATGTTTTTGAAAGGCTCGAAATGCAGATCGGACGCCCCCCGCGTGACGGCGCGGGATATCAGCGTATTCACCAAGTTGACGATGGGCGCCTCGGAAGCCAATTCTCGCAACTTATCTACCTCTGCGTCCATGAAATCGGAGAGTTCCAGAGACGCCATATCGTCCATCTGCCGCAACGCGTCATACTCGCCCTGAAGCTCCCGGAACTGAGATTCCGTCACCAGAACCGGCTGCCATGAAACTCCGATATCCCTCAGATACTGAACAACTTCGTAGTTCAGGGGGTTGACCACAGCGACCGTAATGACGCCGCCGGAGCGGTACAGAGGCAACCAGTTGCGCTGAACCAGAAAAGAATAATTCAGCTTCTCAATGAGGCCGGACGGCTGAAAATCAATGCGGTTGCGGTCAATATTCGGAAACAGCCCGATATTCAACTGAACGGACAGCGCGGACACCAGGGTTTCCTCGCTGACAATCCCCATATTCACCAGAATAGAGCCGATGAGTCCGCCATATTTTTCCTGAAACTTCAACGCCTTTTCGACATCAACCGGCGTCACCCCATACGATTCCACCAAAATTTCGCCCAGTAACATGGACCGTCACTCTCTCTGTACTCGAATATATCGCGGCGACAGCGTCATTTTCGCGCCGTTCCGTTATAATACATCAGCCGCATACCGGTCATGAGCCAGCGGACGGTGATCCGAACAAGTCCCCAGGATACCGCCCGGTTGAAACGCATCGCGGTTTTTACGGAAACGAACAGCACCATTCCGACAAATCCCAGCGGATTGTGGTCAGGCCCCAGACCTTTTTCTTCGGCCATCACACGGGCGTACCCCGCCACCCAACGATCCGGCGCCCGCCCCAGTTTCTGTTTCAGCATGGTCAGCATTTCCTGGTGCGCCGCTATCCGCCGGGCTACCGTCTTGGTCTCCGGATGCGTTCGCGAACCGGCCAGAACCTGTGGCAGACAAGCAAACCGGCATCCCGCCAGCGCCAGACGCAGCCAGAATTCATAATCCATGCAGTAAATCAGCTTTTCGTCCAGAAGTCCATATCTTTCAATGGCGCTACGCCTGAAAAAAACCGCCGGCTGGCACAAATAGCAGATGTCGCAAAGCCTGCCGACATCCCACGCTTCTGTGGCATATTTTCCGGTAATATGATCGTCGGCATCCATAATCCAGGCATCGCCGTACAGAACATCTACATCGGCGTGCCGTTCAAAAAAACCGCAAACGCGGGAAAGCGCATCCGGGCAATAGATATCGTCGGAATTCAGCCAGCCGATGATATCTCCATGACTGGATAATATCCCTTTATTGACCGCATCCGCCTGGCCGCTGTCTTTTTCCGATATCCACCGAAGCCCGCTCTCATACCGGGTTAAAATATCGAGTGTTTCATCCGAACTGCCGCCATCCACCACCACCAGTTCCAGAGTAACATCTTGCTGGGATAACACGCTAACAATGGTGCGTTCGATATAACGGCCCTGATTGAACGAGGGGATTATGACGGATATCGTTGACATGGGAGGAGACAAGTTTGTGGTTACAGCCGACAATGCAGCGAAATCATGCGTGGTTACGGTGCTGATGAATGACTGCCTTGAAGACGTCGAGCGTTTCGGCAGCGGTTTTTTGCCAGGAAAAATCCTTCACCCGGCGTCTTCCTTTCTGAACGAGAGATTGTCGGATTTTAGCATCACCGGCAAGTTTGTCAATTGCCGCCGCGATGTCTGCGGGATTGTCCGGCGCGATGAGCCATGCCGCGTCTCCAGCCACTTCGGGCATACTGGCCGCATTGGAGCAAACCACCGGGCAATCGCAGGCCATGGCTTCGAGGATCGGCAGCCCGAATCCTTCGTAAAGACTCGGATATACCAGCATGGACGCCCCGCTGTAAAGACAGGCCAGCGTATCGTCATCCACATAGCCGGTAAATATGAACCGGTCGGCCAGCCCCATCTGACAAAGTTCATGA
>JAJYBO010000214.1 GCA_021778975.1 Deltaproteobacteria bacterium | reverse complement strand
AAACGATTTTTCAACAGCCTGATATGCCTTGACCGGATCCTTGTCGGCTTTCATAGCGGCTTCGTACTGAGTTACGCTTTGCGCCAGAAGGGCGGACGCCTTGTTATTGGCGCTGCGGATATAGGCATGAATACCGATAGCGACAATCACCACCGCCAATATGCCGATTGCAGTGGTCGCCACATATTGCTTATGATCCGTCGCCCACTGAATCAGCCTGCTGCTGAGTGTCATGAATTCATCGGGTTCCTTGAGCAGTTTTTTTCGACTGATTTTCTGCGCCATTCGATATCTCCTTTACGATTTTAAAGATTATTTCCATGAGCTACAAGCCATGAACCACCTACAGAAGCTCCCGAATTCTGCTCCATCCCGCATCCGGGACACTGGCCCCCACCACCTGGCAGACCTCATACCCGCAGGCGGATGCAATTTTTCCGCAATGCGCCATCGGATATCCATGCACCAGACCAAACAAAAAACCGGACGCCCACAAATCACCGGCGCCGGTCGTATCCACAATGCCGCCGCTTCCTGCGGGTTCAACCTTCAGAACGTTTCCCTTTCGGGAAATATAGCTGCCGCGGGCGCCGACCTTCAGAACAGCAATCTCCGCCCTTTTACCGAGTCTTTCGATCATCTCCTGTTCATCGGAGCATCCGGTAAACGCCTGGGCTTCATCTTCATTGGCGATCAGGATATCCACATAGGTGTCCACGATCTGATCGAGCAGCGGTCTATTGGCTTCGACCACCGTAAAGCTGGACAAATCCAATGAGATACGCGCTCCGGATTTCTGCGCCAGATTCAGCGCCTGCAAGATAAGCGCGGGATTGAACAGCAAATATCCTTCGATATGCACCACAGCCGCCCCCTCGAAGCAGGTTTCCGCAATTTCATCCGGATGAATTTCCGAGGATGCCCCCAGACAGGTCAACATAGACCGCTGGGCGTCCGGCGTGATGATGGACAGCACGCGGCCGGTTCGGGAAGGCGACTGAAGGAGTCGCGGCTCCACCCCGCTTTCGATCAGCCCCGTTTCGAAAAAAACGCCCATAGGCCCTGCCCCGCGCTTTCCGACAAACCGTGATGCGCCGCCCAACCGGGCGATACCAATCGCCGTGTTGCATGCAGAGCCGCCGGGAACGACACTGGGAGAGGCACTCATATCCGAAAGCACATTTTCGATGACCGCGTGATCCACCAGCATCATACCACCTTTGACCGCGCCGGATTTTTGAACAAAATCATCGGATGCATGCGCCAGCATATCCACCAGCGCAGAACCGATACTGACGATTACCTGTGTTGAATCTGTTTCCATTTCACTCACCATACCATTGTATTGAGAACCCAGCCCTTATCACCATCCGCATGTTCCACCAGCAGCCATTTGCCATTGTGTTTCAGCACTTTAAACGGAATCCCCGAACCGATGGTGAACAATACCTTGGCGTCCGGCTTGGGTTCTGCTCTGAAAATAGACTTCGGCTTCGAGGTAATCACCGTCTCTGTGGTTCCGACCAGCGATTTATGCACCCATCCCTCATCGCCTTCAAAATCCTTGATTAAATACCAGTCGCCAGATTTTTTGACCAGCATGAATGGATAATATTTCTCCGCCCTCCAGACAACGTCGAAATTATTGCCGGCCCCAGCGCGGATTTTGGCTTCTTTGGCGGAAACGGACAATCGCTGTCCGGCATAGGCCACCATGCTGCACATCAACATGCAAACCATCAGTCCCCAGCGCCACATCATGATTCTGGCTCTCATATTTCTTTCCTCCATACCGTCCTTCCGATCAAAATCCCAAAAACTTCCCGCTGTGATATACCACAAACGCCACCACCCACGCCAGAGAGGTGCTGTACCCGATGCTGAACGCCGTCCATTTCCAGGAATGGAGTTCCCGACGAATGGTGGCGATGGTAGCAAGGCAGGGTAGATAGAGCAAGACAAATACCAGCATCGAAACCGCGGACAGCGGCGTCATGTCCGACGACGACAGAGCGGTGCGCAGCGCTTCGGTCTTGTCATTCCCCCTGGCGCCGTAAAGAATCCCCAGGGTGCTGACAACAATCTCTTTGGCCACAAAACCGCTCATGAGCGCCACACTGCCGCGCCAGTCAATGCCGATTGGCGCAAACACCGGGGCCAGTAATTTCCCCAGTTGTCCCATATAGGATTTTTCTACCTGTTCGGCCTGCATCTGACCTTTAATGGTATCAATCGCTGCGGCAGTCTCTTTTTTCAAAGACTTCCGGGCAGCCGCATCTCCTGGTGTCTGAATTGCTTCTTGGCGCCGGAGGTTCTGAATTTCAGCCCCGTAATTTCGGGAATATGTGATATCCCGCGGAAACGCCGAAAGCGCCCAGATAATGACAGAGCCGATCAGGATGACATTGCCCATTTTCTTCAGAAACATCTTGCTGCGCTCCCACATGTGGATCACAACGCTTTTGGCCATGGGGATCCGGTACGGCGGCAGTTCCATGACAAATGGCGCATCCAGCCCTCTCAGCAGCGTCGTCCGCAGCAGCCGCCCCGTGATGATGGATAGAACGACCCCCGTCAGATAAATGATGAAAATCACGGTGCCGGCCCTCGCGGCGAAAAATGTGCCGGTCAGCACAATGTAGATGGGCAACTTGGCCGAGCAGGACATGAAGGGGGTAATCAATACCGTCAGAATGCGGTCTTTTTCGCTTTCCAGCGTTCGGGTCGCCATGATGGCCGGGACGTTGCACCCAAATCCCATGAGCATGGGGATGAACGATTTTCCGTGAAGGCCGATGGCGTGCATGATTTTGTCCATGAGAAACGCCGTCCGCGCCATGTATCCGGTATCTTCGAACAGGGAAATGCAGAAAAACAGAATGAGGATGTTGGGCAGAAACACGATGACGCTTCCCACGCCGGCAATGACGCCATTCAGCAGCAAATCCTTGAACAGTGAATCGGGAAGATGAAGCTCCAGAGCGGTGGATATGGCGTGGACGCATACGGTGATCCACTCCTGGGGATATTTACCGAGAGAAAACGTCAACTGGAACATGCCCCAGATAAAAATGACAAAGATCGGAAAACCGATGAACCGGTTGGTCAATACCAGGTCAATGTTGCGTGAAATATCCACCCGCTGCTGTGCGGACGTTGTCACGGCTTCCTTGACGATGCCGGCGATAAAGCCGTAGCGCTCGTCGGTCATGATGATTTCCGGATCGTCGTCAAACCGGTCCATGATATATTGTCGGGACAGGCGTATCCGCGTCTCGATTTCCTGCCGCCGCTCCCCCGAAAGCGACAGGATGCGTTCCCGGACGATTTTGTCGTCCTCGATCAGTTTGACGGCTGTCCAGCGTTCGTTATACGGCAGGGTATCCGGCAGCGCCTGATGGATGAATTCCTGAAGATCGGCCACCGCGGTTTCGATATCCGGGCTGTACCGCACTTTGCGGCTCTGAGATATCTGGCGAGGCGCCTCCGCAAGTTCGATGGCCTTCTTCAACAGGGCGTCCATCCCCTCGTTTTTGTTGCCGACCGTAAACACGACCGGGACTTCCAGCAGCTCGGACAGTTTGTCGGCGTGAATTTTGACGCCCCTCGATTTGGCCATATCCGCCATGTTGAGCGCAAACAGCACCTTGCAATCTATTTCCCGGAGCTGGGTGGCCAGGTACAGGCTACGCTCCAGATTGGAGGCGTCAATGATGTCAATCACCACATCCGGATGCGCATCCAGAACGAAATTTCGGGCGACAATTTCCTCTATGGAAAAAGGGGTGAGGCTGTAGGTGCCCGGCAGATCAATGATGGTCAGTTCATACCCATGGCGGGAGATAACGCCTTCTTTTTTCTCGACCGTCACACCGGACCAGTTCCCCACTTTCTGATGGGCGCCGGTCAAATTGTTGAAAATAGTCGTTTTCCCGGAATTGGGATTGCCGGCGAGAGCGATGGTCAGTTTTCGGGAATTCATGGTGTGTTCTCGATCTCTTTCAGACAGGTTCAACCGTGATTTGGGCGGCTTCTTCGACCCGAAGCGAAAGGTGATATCCCTTGACAATCAGTTCCAGGGGGTCTTTCAGCGGGGCGTATTTTTCGACATGCACTTCCGCGCCGTGTATAATGCCCATTTCGAAAATACGACGCCTTAAAGCGCCGTTACCACCGACGCGCACGATCCTGGCGTTTTGCCCTTCCCTGATATCACTCAGCAACATAAATCCCGTCCATTTTTATGCAGGCGTTTTCCTTGTGGACCGGAAGCACCCTGATTTTCTGAGCCAGACCGCGCCCCAGCACATAGCGTTTGAATTCTGCAGCAATGGCCATCTGCCCTTTGCCGATATTGGTGATGATCTGAACTTCATCGCCGATTCTAAGCCCCATGGATAAGAGCCGCATCCTGGCCTCGGCGCCACCCATAAATTCCTGAATCACCACCCGTTCCCCCTGTCTGGCCAGCGTCAGCGGCATGATCTGGACATGATCTTTCATGCAGGCAGGGCAGATGCCGTACAATTCCATCTTGTGCTGCAACAGGTGAAAGCCGCAGGATTCGGCGATTTTTAACTGAAGGTTTTCCAGTTCTTCGTTTTCAAATTCCACGATGCTGTTGCAGCGCGCGCAAATCATGTGATCATGATGATGCCCCAAATGGTGATGCTCATACCGGATATGACCATCATCGAAACGATTTTTCCGGGCAAACCCAAAACGGCAGAGCAGCTTCAGCGTATCCAGAACGAAATCTGGCGCAAAGGATGCGCCGCTGTCTTCGATCAGCGACGTCAGTTCCCCGACAGTGACGTGATGTTCGGTGTTTAAAAAAATTTCCAGAACCTTGAGCCGATCTTCAAAACGATCAATGGCTTCCTGTTTGAAGAGTTTTTTAAACTGTGTTTTTTCCTGGCGGTGGAGCTGTTTCATCTGACAATCCTTGACGGCTTCGTAAAAAGTCCGGATGCTGCGTTGCGCTGCATCCTTCCTGAGCGACCTTGCAGAATAAGAACGGGATGACGTATTGTCAACATCCGCTATCGGGGGCCCGGAATGTCATAGGTCGTGCAGGAGCCGCTGGCGCAGTTTCGTGTCTGACTGACGGCGCTGGCATCTCCGCTGCCCGCCGCCATCGCAAAATTGGTGCTGCTCATGATCCGCTCGACATCACGGGCGCCACATTTGTCGCATTTCAGCTCAACGGCCTCCTGAGCGCTGGTAAACAATATTTCGAAACATTCATTACACTTGAGGCATTTAAATTCATAAATCGGCATTTCTAACTCCTTTTATTCTCCTAATTTTCTTGAGAAAATCGTCATATACAAATTGACTATACCATACTCGGTGACAAAGGATGCGGCGCAACGCGGCATGCGGACATTTTACGAAGTCGTCAATGCCGCCTGAAG
>JAJYBO010000213.1 GCA_021778975.1 Deltaproteobacteria bacterium | reverse complement strand
CAAGAATATTTTTTTCAGAGAGCGGATCGTCCGGCCCGGTTCAGTGAATTGGACCAGCACCCTGACAATGGAACCCCGCCACCTGTTTTTTCATGGAAAAATGTCCACTTGCGGTATATGATGCGGTAAATAACGGGATGAATCGGTCATGACGCACACTGAAAACAATACTGTCATCGGGGACAATTCGGAAAGAAGCGAGGATAGCAGCAGGCTGAGCAGGCCCCTGGTGTTTTTGATTGCGACGGCTTCGGGTTTGACGGTCGCCAGCATCTACTATGCGCAGCCTTTGCTGGAAGCGATTCACAGAACCTTGAATTTGTCCGTAACGCATGCCGGGTTGATCGTGACAGCCTCCCAGTTGGGATATGCGCTGGGGTTGGTGCTGCTGGTGCCGCTGGGGGATCTGTGTGAGCGACGTAATCTGGTGGTACTCATGACCATCGGTATTGCCATGAGTCTGGCGGGGATCGGGTTTGCGTCCAGTGTGGTCATGCTGCTGGCGTTATCGGTGCTGGCAGGCGCGTTGTCGGTGGTGGCGCAGGTACTGGTGGCGTTTTCTGCGGATCTGGCAAGTTCCGCAGAAAGAGGGCGTGTGGTGGGAACCGTGATGAGTGGTCTGCTTCTGGGAATTCTTCTGGCGCGTACCGTCGCCGGTATTTTGGCGCAGATCGGCGGTTGGCGTTCTGTCTTCTGGTCGGCTTCCGTACTCATGATCGTCATGGCGGGCGCCATGTACCGTGGGTTGCCGGTATATGCCCCCAACGTCGGACTCGGTTATTGGGCGCTTCTCAAATCAATTCCGCCCCTCTTTAGGGAAGAACGCGTACTGCGATTGAGAACCGTTTATGGGGCTATAGGGTTCGCGATATTCAGCACGCTGTGGACGCCGCTGTCATTCCTGCTGTCCAAACCACCGTTCAGCTATCCGACCGCCATCATCGGACTGTTCGGCATGGCGGGCGTTGCCGGTGCAAGCGCGGCATCTGTGGCCGGCTGGCTTGCCGATCGCGGCAGGGCCAATTTCACGACAGTGATATCCATTGTCCTGATTATCGTTTCCTGGCTCCCGATCTGGCTTGGACGTCATTCGACATGGCTTTTAGTGTTCGGAATCGTTTTGCTGGATTTTGGCGCACAGGCGTTGCACATCACCAATCAGAGCCAGATTTACCGCTTGCGTCCCGAAGCGCGCAGCCGGCTGACGGCTTCCTATATGGCGTGTTTTTTTGCGGGAGGCGTCGTGGGGTCGTCTCTGTCCTCATGGATATACGCTACCCGGGGCTGGACAGGCGTCTGCGCGCTTGGGGTGATATTCGGCATGACGGCTCTGGGGGTATGGACGACAGTCCATGACTGGACGTTTTAACGACAAACCCGCCATCGGCCTTGCCATCAAACTCACCGCCAGGATCATGGATTGGCGGGCTGTCGAACATGGCATTCCTTGTGCATAACGTTATATTGCAATTACGCATTACCCAAAAGCATGTAAGCGTCATACGACAAGGAGGATACCATGCATCCAGAAATCATTCCCATCCGGGTTGAAGATACCAACCTGGAAATCGTGGCCAGAATCATGAAGGCCGCATCGCGTAAATACAATTGTGATGTCGAAATAGATTTCACAAATAATTCAAGGAAGATATATTTTATTGGCGATGAGGAGATGAAACCCCACATCACCGAAGAGGTATTGAACATGTTCGATCTCGGCCTGACGCCGTCGGGATGCTGACACTTTTTTGACTTGCTCATTGCGTCACTGTTTTGACGGATATTTCAAATTTGTTCTAAAAATATAAATCTGTAACAATTCTGTAATGAATCGCCTGATCCTGTTCCGCCATTTCAAAAGGCGGTGCAGGGGCAGGCCGGACAGGATGAGGATGAATATGGACATATTGAAGAAATTGGGCGTTCGTCAAATCAATCGGGGGGCTTCCACCGGGCAGTACGCATTTGGCGCCGAAGATCACGGAAAACTCGATATCACTTCACCCGCGACAGGCGAGCTTCTGGCGTCCGTGTATCAGGCGTCGGAGGTGGATTACGAAATGGTCATATCGGCGGCGCGAGCGGCGTTTTCTGTCTGGAGAAATGTTCCTGCGCCCAAACGTGGAGAGATCGTCCGGCAGATCGGTTTTGAATTCAGACGGCATAAGATGGAACTCGGCGCGCTGGTGTCGCTGGAGATGGGAAAGCCGCTTCAGGAAGGATGGGGCGAGGTTCAGGAAACGATTGATATCTGTGATTTTGCGGTCGGACAATCCCGTCAGTTGTATGGTGCGACCATGCACTCCGAACGTCCGAATCATCGGATGTATGACCATTATCACCCGCTGGGTGTGGCGGGCATTGTTACGGCGTTCAATTTTCCAGTGGCGGTGTGGTCATGGAATGCGATGCTGGCGGCGGTGTGTGGCGATGTCATGGTGTGGAAACCATCGTCCAGAACGCCTCTGTCCGCCATTGCCTGTCAGCATATCGTTCAGAAAGTTCTGAAGGAAAACGATCTGCCGGAAGGTATTTTCAATCTGATGATTGGACAGGGGGAAATCATCGGAGAAAAGATACTGGCGGATGAAAGGATTCCCTTGGTGTCAATTACCGGCTCCGTTCGGGTCGGACGCCATGCGGCTGCGGTTATTGCCGGGAGATTCGGGCGATCCATCCTGGAATTGGGCGGTAACAACGCTATTATTGTAACACCAAGCGCGAATCTGGAACTCGCGCTTCCCGCCATTGTCTTCGGTGCGGTGGGTACGGCCGGACAGCGATGCACCACCACTCGCCGCCTCATCGTTCACGAATCGGTCTATGATCGGATGAAAGAAGCGCTCATAACGGCCTATCAGGGGTTGAAAATCGGCAATCCCCTCGATACAGGCAATCACGTTGGGCCGCTGGTGAATCGCGCCGCGGTGGACAGCTTTATCCGGGCGCTGGAACGGGTAGTGGCGGAAGGCGGCGTCATTCTGTACGGGGGGACGGTGCTGAACGGGCCTGAGTTCTCATCGGGTCTTTATGTGACGCCCACCATTGTGGAAGCAAAAAATCATTATGCGACCGTACAGGAAGAAACATTCGCCCCTATCTTGTATCTCATCCGGTATTCCGGAGATATTTCCGAGGCCATCGCCCTGCAAAATGATGTGACGCAGGGACTTTCCTCCGCCATTTTCACTGACAGGCTGAGTGAGGCGGAAATATTTCTGTCCGCCGGCGGTTCGGACTGCGGTATCGCCAATGTCAATATCGGTACTTCGGGTGCGGAAATCGGCGGTGCATTCGGTGGTGAGAAAAACACCGGCGGCGGCAGAGAATCCGGCTCCGATGCCTGGAAGGCCTATATGCGACGGCAGACCACTACCATCAATTTCGGAATGGATCTGCCGCTGGCGCAGGGCATTCAGTTCAAGATATGACGCGCTTTCTCCATGTTCAAATTACTGTGGGGCAGGGGAACGATGCACCGCAAACGGTCCCCACGCCTGACAGACCGGCATGACTTCCAGCGCATTGATGTTGATGTGTTCGGGAAGCGTCGTCACGAAAAAAACGATTTGGGCGATATCGTCGCCGGTGAGCGGAGTGGTATTCTGATAGACATCGTCGGCTTTGGACGCGCTGCCCTTGAAACGGACGACGGAAAATTCGGTTTGCGCCATTCCGGGTTCGATGTTGGTTACCCGAACGTTGGCGCCAAGAATGTCGGCGCGGAGATTTCGGGAGAACTGTTTGACGAAAGCCTTGGTGGCGCCATAGACGTTGCCGCCGGGGTAGGGGTAGGTTCCGGCCACAGATCCCATGTTGATGATGTGTCCGCGGTTTCGCTGCACCATGCCGGGCAGAATCGCCCGCGTGCAGTACATCAGCCCCTTGATGTTGGTATCCACCATGGTGTCCCAGTCATCCGGATCGGTCTGATGCGCAGGCTCCAGCCCCAGGGCGAGTCCCGCGCTGTTGATCAGGGCATCAACGGCCTGAAACGGCTCCGGAAGATGCGTCAGCCGGTCCATTACCGCGGCGCGGTCCCGAACGTCCATCGGAATGACATGAACGCGGCTTTTCTTTTCAAATTCGGCCTTCAGGGCTTCCAGGCGCTCTTGCCGTCTTCCTATCAGCACCAGATCCCAGCCGCTGTCTGAAAATCGCGCGGCGCAGCTCTTGCCGAAACCGGATGTCGCTCCGGTAATCAGTGCTATTTGTGTCATGATAACCTCCGCATGCTCCTGAATCGAGCATGATGTCAGTTGGTTCTAGGGTACACGGTTCCGGATTCTGTTCCGGACGGATACTATAGGGCGAGTTGATAATAAGACTGTTAATGGTGGCGCGCAGCATCAGGGCAATTCCTGCGGCACAAGGGGTTCAAGCCGTAAAATTAAATCGTGCAGGTCATGCTGCACCGTATTCCAGACAACTTCCATATCTACAGCGCCGTAATCGTGAATCAAAAAATTGCGCATACCGATCATCTCCGCCCAAGCAATATCAGGATGCGCTTCCTGCGTTTCTGATGACACGCGCCGTGCGGCTTCACCGATGATTTCAATACGGCGAATAACTGAATCCTGCAGACGTACATCGCGCAGAAAGTCTTCCCGCGAAACACTACGCACATACGCAACAGCCAGGCGAGCGGCCTGCACGATATCAAGCAGATATGCCTGATCACTGCTCATAAATCACCTCTGCTGATTCAAGAATGGCTTTTCTGCGCAGATGGTTGCGGCTGTTTTCAATGCCCCGGCGACTGACCAGATCAACATCGCGCCCCAGAATTTGCTGCAATTCAGTTTGCATCCGCGCCATGTCGAAAAGCGTGTGGCGCGTGTCGGGCTGAAACGTAACCAGAACATCTACGTCGCTGTCCGGGCGAAAATCATCGCGTATCACAGAACCAAACAGCGCGAGCCGCGCAACGCCCCACCTGTGGCAATAACCGGCGATCTTTTCTTTTGGCAGCGAAATGTGTGCTTTCATGTGCCAATCTCCATAATTAATAATGGATAAACCCCCGGCTCTGCCGGGGGACACTTACTTGAGTTTTCGAAAAATAGTTCTTGACTAAGACGTCTAAAAATGGCCTAATATAACGATATTCCTTATCCGGGATTTTGATATCATGTGTCTGTAGCTAATATGTCCGAGCGGAACATAGCCCATAGAATGGCCATAAATCATACATAACTGGTGACTCGCATGGTTCGAAGCCAAATACCGGATAATGATTTTATGCGGTTTTGGACGCCTTAAGCCAAGGCCATCGCCTTTGGCGACCCGATTCGCGCAGTACTCTCTAAAGGTTGTTTGCTCCACAACACTTTTTGTACTTCTTGCCACTACCGCATGGACAAGGATCATTACGACCAATTTTTTCCGACTTTACCACCTGCTGTGGATTTAATA
>JAJYBO010000212.1 GCA_021778975.1 Deltaproteobacteria bacterium | reverse complement strand
TTTCGGCGAAGGCTATGAAGAGTTTTACCGCCGATGTCAGGAGGAAGGCACCTATTTTGTCCGGGGAAAGGTGGCGGAAATCACGAATCAGGCGATGACGCCCCCGGAAAAGGGCAAACTCATCGCCGTGGCTGAAGACACCCTGCTGGGAAAACGGATCCGGGTGCCGGTGGACATGGTGGTGCTATGCTCCGCCATCGAGGCCAGGGCGGACGCCATGCAGGTGGGACGGGTGTTTGGGGTGAACCTCGGTGCGGACGGATTTTTTCTGGAAGAACATCCCAAACTGGGGCCGCTGAATACGGCCACGGACGGCGTTTTTATCGCCGGGGCCTGTCAGTCGCCCAAAGATATCCCGGATACGGTGGCGCAGGCGTCCGGTGCGGCGGCGAAAGCGCTTTCCCTGGCGTCTCGGGGCCGGGTGACGGTGCAGTCCGTGGTGTCGTGGATCAACCCAGATATCTGCGCGGGTTGCAAACTCTGTATCCCATTGTGCCCGTATTCGGCTGTCGAATTCGATGAGCGCCGGCGCATATCGGTTGTCAACGAGGCGGTCTGCAAAGGGTGCGGGAGCTGCGCGGCGGTGTGTCCGAGCGGCGCCGCGCAGGTGCGGCATTTCAGAAAACGGCAGGTGTTCGCCGAGTTCGACGGCATGATGGACGCCATCGCCGTGATGACCGGTTCGGTCTAAAATGGTATTTACTGTGAACGGTTGATGGTTATACCTTTTACCTCCACCTCGGCCCGCCCCCGCTGGGGGAGGGGGATAAAAGCGCATTTTGAAACCGCTTAAAACAGTAGCTTGATTGCAATCCAGATAATTCCTGTTGCATAAAGCCCACTGACGATATCGTCAAGTAAAATACCCCATGCGTCATGAATGTTCTGGTCAATCTGTCGAGCGGGTGGAATCTTGATGATGTCAATGACACGAAACGCCAAAAAACCTCCCACTGCAATGAACCAGACAGGTCCCGTCCTGATCAGCAACGGGACAACCAGATAGCCTGCAACTTCATCCAATACAAAGTGACCGGGGTCGGATTCTCTCCAATGCTTTTGCGCCCAGGGGGTCAACATGAAATGCACAAGGCTCACGACCACAAGCCCGGCTATCAGTGCATATTGCTGGTTTTGTAGAGAGACAAAACGGACAATCGCCAAATGAATACCCACGCCTAACAACGCTCCAAAACTTCCCGGAGCGACCGGCATCAGCCCAAGCCCGAAAGCCGAGGCCAGTAATATGAAGCATAACTCTTTTATTTTTTTCATTTTATCAACGTTGATGCTCTTGTAAAAAGTCGAATTTCGGATGACGCCGTCAACATTGCACCAGTTGCACCTGAATGAGCCGTCCGCCATCTTCGTCCGACAACAATATCTGCTGTCCTTCGGACAACGCGATAACTTCACCTGCGCCAACCAACTTGCCGCCGTGGGTAATATCTTTCATTCCATTCAATGTTTCGTTTCTCAAATACCACTGCCCATTGTAGAACTGAAAATACCCGACGGATTTTTTCTGATCCGCCGTCAATTTTTCGTTTGGAAAGATGTTGCGATTCACATGCCATGGATACAGGCGCACACCGTTATAGACCATCACCCGATAGTTTTCTGCCTTGAAAGAATTGTTGCCCCGCTTCGAATATAAATTGAGGACAGGAAGAATTCCCCTGAACGGCGTTTTGCAAAACGGACATACAGGGCGTCTGGTATTGTCAAAAACAAACCACTTTTGATTGCAGTCCGGGTTGCTGCATTGCTGCAGAAGATCGGTGGTTTTGACCAGTGCGTCTTCCCAGTCATTGGCCGACGGGCGTTTTATGGGGTCATGCAGACCATCTATAAACGCCATTTCAACAAGTTCGGATAAATATGGACCAAGAATTTTGTAAGGTAATGTGTCCAGATCCTGCCACGGCATCAACGTCGGAAACCGTGATGGCGACTCATTTTGTCTGACCCACTGAACATCATATCTATTGGATGTGTCCGAAGGATTTTCTATGAAGAGAGCCTTTTCGCCCATCGCCAGTTCTTCATCATGCGCTTCGTCGTCGCAGTCATGTACTTTTCTGCCCCGAAGCGGGTGCCGGTTCAACAGGTACATATAGATCAGCACGGCCAGGGCATGTTGATCGGTTTGACGCGAAGGCAGTTTCCTGTTTTTGTCGCCCAGCGGCAGTTTCAGCGTCTGCATCACTTCTGGCGCAATGAAGTCCGGCGTGCCTATTACATCCGGAGGAAACTTACCCGGCACCACCAGCCCGTCTATGTCTATGATACTCGCACTTCCGGTGACGGGATCTATCAGAACATTTTTATAAGACAAATCGGAATGTGCAAGACCGGCGGCGTGCAGTCTTTTGACCGAACGAGCAATTTTGATGGAAATCCTCAAATAACTCAGCCAATTGCCGCGTTCATTCGGATCCAGTTGTCCATATTTCAGAAACGGAGAGGCAAACCACTTGCCCTCTTTTTCTCTGCCTTTGATTGCCAGGGAATCATTGTTCAAAGAACCGTACTCGAAAAAGAAGTGATTGGCGTAGGTCGGTACGACGATGCCGATTTTCCCATTATATTCGACAATTCTTTCCGGCCAGCAATACATCTCTTTCCAGTAATCCCCGCCAATTTGATTGAATATGCTCTGGCGGTATTTACCCACGATATTTTCAAGCCGTTCGCGTGCATTCTCGTCTTGCTTGTTGCGGAAAAATCCAATAACATAACTTCGATCCGGCGAAAAATAAACATCTTTCATGCCGCCTGCACCCACAATCTCATCAACGAATTCTACAGGTGAACCATCCGATGCCTTCAGTTTAACGGTATCCATGCGTTTGTCACCTCTGTATCAGTAGAGTATCACCATGGTGCGATCATCGTGACTGCCGGGCGCCCAAAAGTTCATCCATGCCAGCAGCGCATCAGATACCGCCTCATTTCTTTGCGTAAATGGGACCACTTTTTCCATATCCGCCCACAGTTCATTCCATTCACCCAGATGTTCCAGATTCTTTTCCGTCTCGAACCTGGGATCGGAAATTCCATCCGTCATCAGGATGATGGCCTTGAAAGCATCAACAACATCGAAGCGTATTCGGCGTTGTATCAACGCATGGGCATCGTTCGGCCAGACGCTGTCGCTGTTTTCCGTCAAAAACCGCGTTTGGCCGCCATACTCTCCGCTATCTGGAATTCCATGTAAAATAAGTTCGTTATCTGCTGGACGATAAATAGCCACCGCGCCATCTCCAACCCAGTAAGAGGCGATGAACCAGCCAAAATCGAATTTTTTGACCAGCGACAAAATCAGGGTAGTGGCGTAATCTCTGCCGGAGAACTTTTCGTCTTTCTTGTAGTCTGCCATATAACGGGCCTGATGTTCTCTGGCTTCCTGCTCGATGCATTTTTTGGCCTCGAACGCCGCGTGGATGAGAACCCTGTACATTGCAGTATTGATGACTTTCTCACTGGCCGTATCGTGTTCGTTTTTCCATTTTTGAATCGGTGGAACAAGCGAAGACCAGAATTCATCGGATAATGCTTTTATGACCTCTTCCAGAGTGGTCTGGACGGCAATTTGCGACCCTTTTCGTGAAAACTTCGCGCTACCCGCTCCATCGGCCACAACCAGAACAGCGCTCTGAGAGGTGGCGTCATATTTGAAGGCGAAATCATCGTCGCGTGGTTTGCCATCCTGCGCATGAGATCTGCCGCGCTGGCTTGCCGCCGCAATTGACAGCTCCTCACTACATGCAAAAAAAGCCCTCTCACTGTCCGGTTTTGCATAAATACCGTTCGGATTAGAGGGGATGTCTTTCCAGAGTGTTTTGGGATCCGGGTTTACGGTCAACTTCAGGGGAAACACATGTCGTTCGCATTTCTGGACATCAACACACAATTCCAAATCGAAGTCCCCCGGTTCCATCGGTTGCCCGCAGATATCTTTCGTGCCGTCAACACGTTTCCAATTGATATTTCCTGATTTACTCCGAAATGTTACATGCTGTATTTGATTTTGTTGAAGCGTCTGAATCAATTCTTCGATGTTGACCCGATAATCCGTTCCGGCCATCTTGCAGTTGGGGAGTCTATTGACCGGGTAATCAATGACTTTCCATGAATCCTTTGCGGAACCAGCTTCCTGAAATGTTGACCATTCGTCTTTGGGAATTTCGATTTCTTTTGCTTCATCCAAGAAACACGGCGTGGGATCAGGCGGTTTTTCTGTATTGGCGGCGGGGGGGGGCGATATATTCTCGATCATTGGGGCGGTTTTTGTGACACTGGGGGATGGGGGGCGGATGCCATCTTCTTCCAGTTCGTACGGTATTTGCTGTATGTAAATATCAAAATTGGTGAACTGTCCCGTATCGGAAGTACTGGTATCTTTTTTGGTTTCATCCATAAAAATTCTCCTTACTTTTTACGAAGTCGTCAAATCTGACAGTGATTACAGGCATTCCATGCCGGCATTCAGTCCACCAGCATCACTGCATCGGGGGGGGGCGGCAAAATGAGTTTGGAAACCACGCCAACACTCTGCGCCCCGCTGCTGATCGAAGCTGAAACCCAGGTGAAGAACTGACTGAAAGTGGCGCTATCGCAAGTGTCGAGCGCGACGATATTGTCTGCGACATCCCTCAACATTTCTATCTTTGCGCTACTTCCGGCGGCGCATGCCGTAATGGATGCAAAATTTCTTTTCTTGCATTCGACAACCATCTCTTTGTATTTCTGGACATCATTCGGCGCGCCATCCGTCATAATGAACAGCAATGGTTTCCAGTCGCGTTTGATATCCGTTGATTGGATACGCACTTCCATATCAATGCGCTGACATACCAGCTCCAAAGCCGCTCCTGTCATCGTGGGGCCGCTTTCCGGCGTTTCTATGACAGGCAACTGCAATTCTTCGATAGGTGTCAGCGGCAAAATTACTCTGGCCTCCCGGTCGAAAGTTATGATGCTGATGTGCGCCGTCTCAAGCGCCTGTGGATCGCGGCGCAGCGAAGCAACTAGCGACTGAAGCCCGGCATTTACCGCTTCTATCGGCTCCCCCTTCATTGATCCGGATGTATCAATCAGTAAATATACAGGTAATCTTCGCATGATGTCTTTTATTCCTTGTTTCTTGAGAAAACGTCGAAAAAATCACGGCCTCCGTTTTTCTGGTTTTGACACTGACCATCGTTTATGCCTGAAGCCGCCCAAACGATGGCCAATGCCTGTTTCACAAACATCCAATTTGGATACGGGACGATATCAAATCTAAAAAACCAGGCGGTATCGGGCTGTTTTAAACGGCATGACACATCATACAATCGTTATTTCCGGTGGAGGCGGCGGGAGTTGATCCAGTCCCGTCACTTCTTTCTTGGCCTCGTTGACGCTCTTGCTGCTGGTCGAAAT
>JAJYBO010000211.1 GCA_021778975.1 Deltaproteobacteria bacterium | reverse complement strand
CGATCCGTGAGGCGTACTTATGGTACGCCGCAACGACGAAGGATGCAGCGCAACGCAGCATCCGGACTTTTTACGAAGCCGTGAGTTATGCTTTGTTTTTTGACGGTATGTTGTGATATAAAAGTTAATTGTATCAGTGCCATCACTACCAGGTTTTTCAACAGGGAGGTAATGTATGACACCATGTCAGGTCAGGGATATGATGGTGCCGCTGTCTGCATACGCCACCGTACATGAAGACGCAACGCTGATAGACGCCGTAATGGCGCTTGAAAAAGCGCAGCAGATCTTCGATCACGATCGGTATCACCACAGGGCTGTTTTGATTCTCGACAGCACGGGAAAAGTGGCCGGCAAGCTCAGTCAAATGGATGTGCTGCGCGCCCTCGAACCCCGGTATGCGGAAATGCAGGGCAGTGATGGGCTTGCCCGCTACGGCTTCAGCAAAAAGTTCATGAAGTCCATGCTGGTTCTCAATCACCTCCGGGAAAGCCCTCTTGGGGAGATTTGTCGGAAGGCTGGCGCCAAAAAAGTCAGCGATTTCATGTATCCGCTTACCGAAGGCGAATTCATTTCCGGCGAAGCCCCTATAGATGAAGCCATTCATCAGCTTGTTCTGGGGCAGCATCAATCTTTGCTCGTCACAGGCGACAACGATATTGTCGGTATTTTAAGACTTACAGACGTTTTCACAGAGCTCTGCCATGTGATGAAACAATCTTGACGGCTTCGTAAAAAGCCTGGATGCTGCGTTGCGCTGCATCCTTCGTCGTTGCGGCGCACCATAAGTATGGCTCGCTCCTCAGAATTTGCACGCCTTGCCTGCGGCCTTTTTACAAAGTCGTCCGAAATTCGACTTTTTATGAGGCCATCAATCTTGAAAAACAGGGGGCGAACGTTAAAATGAAGACGGTTTGATACTTTTTCCCGGACAGTTACATCATAGTGAGGTTTCCCCATGCTATCGTTTAAGTCACGCCGATTTTTAAAACCATTCTGTTACGGGATGATGGCGATATCGCTGCTGTCCTTTTCATCCTGTTATCACGCGGCTCCGGACGGGCCTTCCCGTTTCGATGCAACGATCAAAACAACAAATGACATCAAGCAGTTGAATCGGCTCGAAACCCAACTGACCGTTACGCCCGAAAAAGCGGCGCTGAATCCGGATTATCAAATTATTCACAACATCGCGGTGCCGTATGTGCCTGAATACCGGATGGGATCCGGAGATGTGCTCGAAATCGTCTATAACCTCAAATATGGCAGAACGTCTGAAGATTATCGCCTCGAAGTTCAAGACAAAATCAGCATCAACCTGCCGTTTTATCCGCAGTACAGCACGTCCGTTCTGGTGCGTTCAGACGGTAAAATCACGGTGCCGCTGATTGGTGATGTAATGGCGGAATCCAAAACACCTATGGAGTTAGCGTCGGAACTGGACCGGAAATTTAAAAAATATTTTTCGGACCCCGCGGTAACGGTCGCGGTGGAAGAATTCAACGTCAAAGTCGCGGAATTGAGAAAGGCCATTACAACGGCGTCCAGAGGGCAGAGCAAAATCGCCCCCATCACTCCGAATGGGCGCATTTCGTTTCCGTTGATTGGCTCCATGCAGGCACAGGGGTTTACGGTTTCTCAGCTTGAAAAAATGCTCAACGAAAAATACTCGAAACAGGTGCGTGATCTCAATGTCACCTTGATTTTGCTGGAAATTCATTATCCGAAACTGTATATACTCGGAGAGGTGGAAAAACCCGGCGCTTACGATATTGCATCGGTTCCAGACATTCTGAAAGCGCTGGCCATTGCCGGCGGCTATAAAAAAAGCAGTGAACTCAAAGAGGTGGCCGTGTTCCGCAACGAAGGACTCGAACGCCCCATTGTGTTCAGGGTTGATATTCAGACGGCTCTAAAAACCGGTGTGCCTCTGACCAATGTCAAGCTGAAGCCAGGAGATATTGTCTTTGTTCCTAAAAATCATATTGACGATGTCAACGATATGATCGAACGCATTTTCACCAAAGGTATTTACGCCGTGCTGCCGTTTTCCACCAATCTGTCGGCAAACTACAATTTAAACAGTGCGACGCTGAAATAGGAATCCTCTGGAATGCAGAATATTTTTCGAGAATTTGTGTTTATCGTATGTGATCGGATACGAATTATCGCCCTGATGTTTCTGACGGTTTTCATTATTTCCGGGGCGATTGCGGTGACATTGCCCCCGGTATATCGCTCCAACGCCAAGTTTTCCCTGATTGTGCCGCAGAGCATGGACCCGTTGCAGCAGGAGAATTCTTTCGATTACCGCAACCGGGTGCGCCGGTATTTACAAGATCAGAAAGAGCTGATTTTGTCCAACCGGGTTCTGGGAAAAGTGGCGTTAGAACTGGATCCCCAAATTCAGCAACCGGTTTCTCAAAGAATTCTCGATGATTATCGAAGAAACATAGACGTCAGCCCGCCCGCCGGCGAAACCTTTGAAGGCTCCAGCGTCTTTATCGTGGAATACACCAACAGCAACCCCGCCCGCGCCATGCAGGTAGCCTCGTCTTTGACCGAGAACTATCTGGAAGCGTATCGGGAACTCAGCCAGGCTAAAAGCGATTATTCGTATGCGTTTTTTTTGAACCAGACCAAAAAACTTCATGAAGATATGCTGGCAAAAGAGGACAAACTTCGAGAGTTCGAAAAAAAGCAGGCGCTCGCCCTTCTTGAAATTTTGAATCTGGAGCCAGGAAAGACCAATGCAGAAGTAGGCCCTAACGCGCTGCTCAATCAGTTTTCACGAAGCTATCACGAATTACAGGTGGAACTGGCGGGTCTGAACAGCTCCATTGACTATTTGGACAAAGAGATTCACAAAAGCGGCGTTCCCAGCATTCCTATCGAGATGGAAGGCTCTGGACGCGCCATTTCGGTGTATAAAACCAAAGTGGCGCAATTGCAGTTGCAGTTAAACGAAATGAAACCCCAGTTCAGCGAAAACTTCGAGCCACTGAAGCAGGTGGAGCAGGAATACCATCTCAGCGTTGATTCTTTGAAAAAAGAACTGGGCAGGTCGGTGGACGCCCAGAAAATGACGGCCAAAAGCATCGAGGCCAAAATTCACGAAATCGAGACCGTCATCAAAGAGCTGAAAGATCGCATTCGAACAACCGCGGGTGAAAAAGCCTCATACGAAACATTGAAACAGGAATATTATTTGGCCAGGGATGCCTATACCCATACCATGACACAACTGGAACAGACGCGAATGGCGAAATCCCTCAACGAAGACAAACAGATATTGACGTTGATTGACAGGCCGGCGCTTCCTGTCAACCCTTTCAAGCCCAATCGCATGTTGATCGTTATCGGCGGTTTTATATCAGGGCTTTTTATGGGGATCGCGGTGGCGCTGACGGTGGATCATTTCGATCACCGCATCAAAACGCTCTATGATATCGAAACCCATCTGAACGTTCCGGTGCTGGGATCCGTATCCAATGTGTAGCGATAATTCCCATCCATCCCATTTCCGCAGGCACTGACTATGAATATCGTCCCGTCGGCTATCATCATGGTCATTTCGCTGACCGTCATGTTCTTGTGGTTTCTGGAAAAACGTCAACCCGTGCATGCGCCTCAGGGAACATCGAGCTTTCCGGCGGTTCTGCTGTCATTTTGGGTAGTCGCCGCCGCGGTATTCGGCCCGAATTTTTTCATATTGCGCTTTGCCGGCGTGTTTGACATAACGATTGAACGCATGCTGTTCATGATGGTTCTGGCCTGGGTGACAGTCGGCCTGTTTACCGGAAAAGTCAACATCGTCACGCATAATTCCATCGAGATAGCGATGTTTGGATTCGCCACGATCTGTGTAATATCCATGATGCGGGTCGGGTTTGTTTCTGTGGATCCGGCGCGATTTCCATCCCCGTGGTTCGTTTTTATTACCGGTTATTTTTTCCCGTTTGTGGTGTATGTGTATGCCAAAAGTTTCATCCAGACAGAGGAACAGGTATATCTGGTGCTTACGGCGCTGTTTATTTTTGGAATCTATCTGTGCCTGATAGCACCGCTGGAGTATTTTAAACTCCGTCAGTATGTCTATCCTCAGTATATCAATGATCCTAAAATATCCACACTGCATTTAGAACGCGCCAGGGGGCCGTTTTTGAATGCCGCATTCAATGGCGTTGCCATCGTGATAGGCTTTATCAGCGGGATGCATTTGCTTCCTAAAAAGACGGGGTTTTCTTTGGCTTTCAGCCAGGGGATGCTTCTGCTGTTTCCCCCCGCGGTGTTTTTCACGCTGACACGATCGGTGTATTTGGGATTTCTGATATCGTTGTTCATTTTTTTTATGTGGTACAAGACGCCTTTTTCGAAGTGGAAATTGATTTCGATTCCGGTAGCGATTGCCATAGCGGCCATTTTCATCAACGCCCACCGCCTGGCGTCTTCCGACAGACGCGAGGGGGGAGTCTATCAGGTGGAAGAGGTCGAAATTCGCATGGCGCTGCTGGGAATGTCGTATTATCTGTTTACGCAACACCCGGTGCTGGGAATCGGGCTTGCCCAGTTCATTCCGGTGGCCACACTGTCTTACACCGGCAAGGTACCCTATGTTGTCGAGGTGTCAACGCCCCAATTCCAGCATAACCATTTGATGGGAATCGCCACGGAACTGGGGCTGGTGGGGCTGGTGGCATATGTGATCATGGTCGTTCTCATCCTGCGACGCTTTATGCAAACCCTGAAAGTGCTTCCGGAAGAAGGATTCTTGGGAAAGAATTTTTGTATTGTCGTAATTGCTGTCTGGTGCGTTTATCTGAACAACAATCTGTTTGTGGAACCATCCAACGCGCTTTTCATCAATTCGGTTCCATTTTTGTTTGCCGGGCTGACCGATGGCCTGTATGTGAGGGCCACTGAAACAAGCACCGCATCTCATCGGAATTCAAGGACGCTCCCTCGATATGTTTAAAGATTTTTATCATCTGAAAGCAGAGCCGTTCAGCACCCATCCCAATCCGGGCGTGATATTCATCTCCAGCACCCACAAAGAGGCATGGTATTATCTCCTCTTCGGCATTGATACGCAGGAACCGTTTCTGGTATTGACAGGCGAGTATGGCATGGGAAAAACCCTGCTGTGTCTCCGGCTGGTTCAGGTACTGAAGAAAAAAGGGAAGCCGCCCGTGGAATATATTTCTACGCCAGGTGAGGGATACGGCGGCATTCTGAGGCGCATTGCCCACAGACTGAACATCAGTATGGTTCCTGAAGATGAAGCGATTCTTCAGGACATGATTTACGATTACTTCAGGGCGGAAGCTCACGATTCCCGATTTTATCTCATCATTGATGACGCCCATGAACTCGATACCGAAACCCTGACCCGGCTGAAGCATCTGTCCACATTCAATCACAATGGTTTTTTCCCCATTGTCATGGTGTTCGTGGCG
>JAJYBO010000210.1 GCA_021778975.1 Deltaproteobacteria bacterium | reverse complement strand
CTTCATCTGATCGTACTTGGCCTTGAGATGAAGATTGTGTGCGTTGAGTTGAGCCGGATCCAGATAGAGCGATTTCACCAGATTCCGCGTGGTGCTGTGGCGGGTGCTCATGCCGCTGGTGGCCCAGCTATCCGTATTCAATTGTTCGGTTTTGAGATTGTCCGGGAAATATACAGGCTCCATCATCTGACCGATAAGGCCGTCTCCCATAATCATGACGGGATTGCGGTATTTTTCCGCCAGAGGAAATGCCATCATGACCATTTCGACAGCCTCCTGGACGCTGGCGGGCGCCAGCACCAGAAGCCGGTAATCTCCGTGACCGCCGCCTTTGGTGGCCTGAAAATAATCTCCTTGAGAAGGTAAAATGCCCCCCAGCCCGGGGCCGCCCCGCATGATATTGACAAAAACCGCCGGGCACTGCGCACATGCGATGTAGCTGATGGACTCACTCATTAGGCTGATGCCAGGGCTGGATGATGTTGTCATGACGCGGGCGCCGCATGCCGAAGCGCCAAAAATCATGTATCCGACGGCAACTTCACTTTCTCCCTGGAGAAAAACGCCATTGACCTCTGGCATCCGATGAGACAAATATTCGGCAACTTCGGACTGAGGGGTGATTGGATAGGCAAAATAATTCAGGCAACCCGCCCGAATGGCGGCTTCCCCGATGGCTTCATTTCCTTTCATGAGAACTTTACTCATGGTAACCTCCATAATATCCGTATGGCTTGAAAAAAATCAGGGCGTTTCCGTAATAGATATGGCCACGTCCGGACACATGATACAGCAGGTTGAACAAAAGACACAGTCTTCAGGTCTGGCCTGATAAGCTGGAAAATAGCCTTTGATATTCACTTCACTGGCTATTTCAAGTACATGTTTTGGGCAAACGGCCACACATAGCCCGCATCCCTTACAGCGATCCACGTCAATTTGATGATGATAAGCCATAGCCAAAATGTCCTTTTTCTTGTCAGGGTAATGAAAAACCGAAAAGCCGTCTCAGGGAGCTGTCAGACGGGTCAGCTTTTTCCAGGGAGGTACGAGCTGTCGCTTGATAGGAAGAACGGGACAGGAAAACTGTTCAATATCCAGTTCTGCCAATAAATGAGATGGAACGGTAATGAATTCGAGCGGCGCTCCTGTCTTTTCAGAAAGTTTCCGGATAAAGTCATACCCAGACAGAATTGTTTCCAGGGTGCTTTCGTCTATTAAATTGGCGTTTCCGATCAGGCCGGTCACTTTCAGTCGGGATGTTTTTTCGATGCTGTGGCGCATATCAATGGCGCCTTCAATGGTCTGGGTCAGGGGACGAAATGGATTGACGACCTGAAGCATTTTACACGAAACCGTTTTGAACGCATCTTCCAGCGCCGCCAGCACAGCGGCGCCCACATCATTGCCCCCCACATCCAGAATTGTCAGTGCAGAGGGATTGCGTATCAGCCCGCTGACGGTTCTGGTCAGTATGGGCAGATCGGCATGCATATATTGCTCTGGAGGCAGTACAACCTCGATCCCGATTTCAGCCAGTTGTTTTCGGGCTTCCCGCGTTCGGAAATACGGATTGACCAGGTCCAGATCCGCCACGCGAACATCAATTCCCTGAATTTTTCGATATGCAGCGAGGTTTATGGCGATTTCTGTTTTGCCGCTGCCATAATTGCCCGTGATGACGACAAGACCGCTCAATTGAATGTCCATATATAATGTCCGGAAATTTTCGAGAATAAACACCATTTGTATTTTTAATTGCTATCGTTGTCAAGCATGATTGTGACAGTCGCTGATAATGACAAAAAAAGCCTCCATGAAGGCTCATGGAGGCTTTGATTCTAAAAGAAAGGGAGGTCAGATTACATCATGCCGCCCATCCCCCCCATACCGCCCATGCCGCCCATACCAGGGTTTCCGGCGCCGTGCATCGGGTCTGCCTTTTCTTCGGGTTTATCGGCGATCATGGCCTCTGTGGTCAGCATCAGAGACGCAACGCTGCCCGCATTCTGAAGCGCAAACCGGGTGACTTTGGTGGGATCAATAACGCCCGCCGCGATCAAATCTTCGTAGGTATTGGTATCCGCGTTGAAACCAAAAGCGCCTTCGGAAGCCTTGACCTTGTCAATGACGACAGAGCCTTCATAACCGGCGTTGTTGGCGATCTGGCGCAGGGGTTCTTCCATGGCGCGCATCACTACTTTGACGCCAAGTTTCTGCTCACCTTTCAGCTTCAATTTGTCGAGAGCGTCCAGACAGCGAACCAGCGCAACGCCGCCGCCAGGGACAATTCCTTCTTCAACGGCCGCGCGAGTTGCATTCAGAGCGTCTTCGACCCTGGCTTTTTTCTCTTTCATTTCGGTTTCGGTGGCTGCACCGACGTTGATGACAGCAACGCCGCCGATCAGTTTGGCCAGACGTTCCTGAAGTTTTTCACGGTCATAATCGGAAGTGGTCTCTTCAATCTGCGCACGAATCTGTTTGACACGGCCTTCCAGTGCCGAACGAGAACCGGCGCCATCTACGATTGTGGTGTTGTCTTTGTCAATGCTGACGCGTTTGGCCTTTCCGAGATCGGTCAGGGTCAGATTTTCAAGTTTAATGCCCAGATCTTCAGATACAACCTGCCCGCCTGTCAGGATGGCGATGTCTTCGAGCATGGCTTTTCTGCGATCGCCAAAGCCGGGGGCTTTGACCGCTGCAACCTGGAGCGTGCCTCTGAGTTTGTTGACTACCAGGGTGGCCAACGCCTCACCATCAACATCTTCGGCAATGATCACCAAGGGTTTACCCATTTTGGCGACCTGTTCCAGAATAGGCAGCAGATCTTTCATGCTGCTGACCTTTTTCTCGTTGATTAGAATGAACGGGTCATCGAGCGAAGCCACCATTTTTTCGGGGTCTGTCACAAAATAGGGAGACAGGTATCCACGATCGAACTGCATACCTTCCACAACTTCCAGCGTGGTTTCCATGCCTTTGGCTTCTTCGACAGTGATGACGCCTTCTTTTCCGACTTTCTCCATGGCTTCTGAAATGATGTTGCCGATGGTTTCGTCATTGTTGGCGGAAATGGTGCCAACCTGGGCGATTTCGCGTTTATCTTTGGTGGGTTTGCTCATTTTGTGCAGTTCCTTCACCGCAGCTTCAACCGCTTTATCAATGCCCCGTTTGATCGCCATCGGGTTGTTGCCGGCAGCGACCAGTTTTTGACCTTCTTCGTAAATGGATCGCGCCAGAACGGTTGCTGTGGTCGTGCCGTCGCCCGCCATGTCACTGGTTTTGCTGGCGACTTCTTTGACCATCTGGGCGCCCATGTTCTCGAACTTATCGGCGAGTTCAATTTCTTTGGCGACCGTAACACCGTCTTTGGTGACAGTGGGCGATCCCCAGGATTTGTCTATTACAACATTACGACCTTTGGGGCCGAGAGTTACGACCACTGCGTCTGCAAGTGCTCTGACGCCATTCAGCATGGCCTCACGCGCCTTCATATCGTACTTGATAATCTTAGCCATTCTTTGGAATCCTCCATATTTCTAAACATGAACAGTTGTGTTGTTATTCAATAACGCCAAGTACATCATCTTCTCTCATGATGAGATATTCTTCACCTTCAATTTTGACTTCGGTTCCAGAATATTTACCAAACAGAATACGGTCTCCCTCTTTGATTTCGAGAGCGATTCGTTTGCCGTCATCGGCGACTTTGCCGTTTCCGACAGCGATAACCTTGCCTTCCGCAGGTTTTTCTTTGGCGGTATCCGGAATGATGATGCCGCCTTTGGTGGTGGTTTCTTCTGCAACGCGTTTTACGACGATTCGATCGTGTAAGGGTCTGAGTTTCATGTTTTTAAATCTCCTTAAATATGCAAAATATCGGACGTGTTATATCAAACTGATTCAATATGGTAACTGAAATGAATATATTCCAAAGAGGATATCCTCGAGATCGCCCACCTCCCTTCGCGATAATTTGAAATATACCCGGTTAAGGAAACACATTACGAAGCGGAGCTGTCGGATGCCTTTGCAGCGGTTGCAGATGAAGACTCCGCTGACGGTGCAGCAGAAGCTGTATCTGCCTTTTTGGGGGCGGACGTTGCATTGTGATTTTTACCTGCATAATCCGTTACGTACCACCCTGTCCCCTTCAGATGGAAACTGCTCTGAGAAATGAGCTTCTGAAGATGTCCTGAGCATCTTTTGCATGACACCAGTGGTTTATCGGAAAATTTTTGAATGGCTTCTTCAACGGCGCCGCACTGGGTGCATTGATATTCGTAAATTGGCATCTTAACAACCTCCTGTACTAAAGTTTTGGGAATAAGTCTTCTGGCATGTCCCTTTCCCAGAATCTGTCAGAAAAATAATTTAAGAATTGGTTTTGTCAAGAATCGTAGGGATTATTTTTGAACGAGTCTGTCAGCCTGTCAAGAGGAAGCCGCCAGCCGTTTGAAAATATCAATACGTCGCTCATTCCATTCTGTCTGATATTGCCAAGAATATCATGTGTTTTGTCATGGACGCGTTTTTCTTCCGCCAGTCGTTCTTCGGGGGAGGCATGAAAATTTTGAAGAAATTTGCTGAACCGAACAATATGTATCAATTCGTGAGCGGCGATATATAAAGTAAGTGGAAATAACATGATGTTGGGATATTGTGCAATAAGTTTCAGAATGGCGTGATCCTGAAAACAGATTTTATAAAAGTCGAAGCTGAATGAATTCAAAGAGGTATGTCGGGGTTTGCCTTCGTAACGGATGAGTTGAGCCAGCGGTCCGTGAACGATTTCGTCGGGGTGAAGATCCGCCAGCGTCTTGAAGTCGTAGCAGGCGCGTTTCCATTCGCCAGGGGACATTTTGTAATCGTTAAAAACCAGCTCTTCCGCCATTGACGCGGCATTGTTGACAACATCAATTTGTTTGGGATTAAAAGGAATCATTGGGGTTTCTGCGAGATATGGTGCAGCCTGAACAAGGTGAACCGGGGATGTTCCGAAATTTTTTGTTCCTGACAGTAAGCGCAGATGATGTCCAGAAATATCTGACCATATTTTCCGAATTTGATGATACCCATGCCATGAATCTGTTGCAGGGCTTCGGAAGATTGCGGAAAAAATGTCGCTATCTCTATCAGGGTTTTGTCCGAAAAAATGATATAAGGGGGCATACGGACAGCATCCGCCAATTCCTTGCGCTTTTTTTTGAGCAGATCGAACAGCGCTGCGTTGTGAGATGGTTCATTGGGCTTCTCTGACTTCTCCGATACGACTGTCGTCACTTCTTCGGGCATTTTCCCCAGAAACAGTGTTTTTCCGCGAAGTACATTCCAGGCTTCGGGCGTCAGTTTCAGGGAACCATGTTCGGTATCCTCGTTCAGCAGTTTTTTTTGAATCAGTTGCCGGCAGAGGGAAAACCACTGTTTTTTGGACCAGTCTTTTCCGATACCGTATGTGGATAGCGCCTGGTGATCGAATTTAAATATTTTTTTCGTCTCAGCGCCTCTCA
>JAJYBO010000209.1 GCA_021778975.1 Deltaproteobacteria bacterium | reverse complement strand
CCGGATCGAACCGCGTAGGGGCGATCCTTGCGATCGCCCTCTGGCAACATGAGATTCAGGGCAAACACAAAATTCGCCCCTACGGTATAATAAGGTGATTTCCAGAATAGAATATACCATTCGGAGCCCCCCCTGCCCCCCCCCCTCAAGTAAGGGGCGTTCTTTATTGGAAATCACCTAATTCATGTGAATTGAATAGGGGAAACGCAGTTTTGATGGTCTTGTAAAAAGTCAAATTTCGGACGGCTTCATCATTTTTTTCTTTGTCTTTCGACTGGGCGGCATCAGGGCGACATGTGCGGCATGGCCACGTTGACCACGCTTTTGACCTTGATATTCACTGATGGCTCCACCGACATACCCGGCGCCAGCCGGTACTTTCGAACCTCAGCCATCTGATCGAACACGATTTTGACCGGTATTCGCTGCACCACCTTGACAAAATTGCCGGTGGCGTTTTCCGGCGGCAGCAGGCTGAACCGGGCGCCGGAACCATGCTGAATGCTATCCACATGCCCCTTGAAAATGACATCGGGATAAGTATCCACAGATATTTCCACTGGCTGCCCCACCTGCATCTGCGTCAACTGCGTTTCTTTGAAATTGGCTGTCACCCATAGATCCGGCGTTACAATCGCCATCAGGGACTGCCCTACCTGAACGAACGATCCGGGTTCAACGCTTTTTTTCGTCACAAATCCATCTTCCGGCGCATAGATGTGGGTGTATGAAAGCATCAGCGCGGCCTGTTCCATCTCCGCCTGCGCCTTTTCCACATCGGCTGCGGATACCTGCGCGCGGGAGCTGCTCTGGGCCATCTTGTGGGGGGCCGATTTGGCGGATGTCAATCGCGCCATGGCCTGTTCCAACTGTCCCTGACGGACGGCGATCTGCGCCCTGGCCTGACGGACGTCGTCTTCCGCCGCCTTCAGGCCGGCTTCGGATTGCTGCACCAGCGCTTGTTGCGCCTGAACTTTTTTATGGGCGGCATCCAGATCCGCTGCGGACATTCGTGCGGCCGCGGCCGCATGATCCAGTTGTTGCGGGCTGATCGTATGGCGCGCCGCCATTTCCTGAGAACGCTTCAGATCCGCCGCGTCGCGCTGCTGTCGGGCGGATGTCGCCATCGCTTCCGCCTTGGCCAGATCGAGTGACGCCCTGACATAAGCGCGCTGCGCCACCGCCTGCTCCCGGTGACTGAGCGCCGCGGCCGCCTGAGCTTTGGCCGCGTTCAGCATGGCCTGCGCGGTTTTGACACTCGCCTCGGCCTCGGAAACCTGAGAGGTTGCCGTAATCGTGGTCAGTTTTACGTTGATGTCCTGCGATTTTCGGGCGGAACGGGCGGCTTCCAGAGAGGCTTTCGCGGCATCCAGCCGGACCTGAAAATCCCGCGGATCCAGACTGACCAGCAAATCTCCGGCTTTCACCGGCTGGTTGTCACGCACATGCACCTGAACGACATGCGCGGACACACGAGGGCTGATGACCACGATCCGGCTGTCAACGAACGCATCGTCGGTAGATTCGTGGTACAGCGCTTTGATATAATAATGAATGCCGACAGCCAGCATGACAATGAACAGTACCGCGCCAGTGACCCCGCGTATGGCCATTCGACGCGACGGCTTGCGATAAATTCCGTTTTGCAACAAGTTGGAAACAGCGCCGGATGATGTGGAATCTGGCTGATGATCCTGTGTCATAAAAAAATTATTTCCTTTGGGTTCAAAATAGTGTTTGAGACCGTCGCGTTACCCTTTCAGCGATGTCTTCAGATCCGGCGTCATCATTCCCGTAAAACGCAGCAGTCTAAGATAGGCGATATCTATATTGAACTGTTCATCGGTGCGTCCCAGCTCCGCTTTCAGCAGTACATCCTGCGCCGTGATACGATCCAGATTCGTCCCCACGCCTGACTCGCAGGCCGATTCTGCGTAATGAAGCGCTTCTTTACCGGCTGCAACCTGAATATCCCGTTCGTGCAGCCTTTTCTGGGCGTCCGTAAAATTTTCTAACGTCGTCTGGATATCTTTGAGAATCTCTTTTTGCACCCACGATTCCACCAGATGCGCCTGACGCAGTTGCGAATACGCGGTGCGGACATCCGCATACACCAGACCCGCCGTAAATATGGGGATATGCACCTGAATCAGGGATGTCCAGTCTGAATCGCCGGGAAAAGTTTCCCGAGACAGATACCGCGTCAGATTGAGCGATACCGACGGAAAATAGCGTCCCCATGCGGCTTCCAGACGATTTGCCGCGGCGGTGATTTGTTCATGGGCCGCGCGGAGATCCGGACGGTGAGCCTCGGCCAGTTTCATTAAAAACGTAGCATCTGGATGAATTTCCGGCGCTGCAAACCCTCCGGTCAGCGGGCCTTCAACCGCCGAAACCCCCATCAGCATGGCCAGCACGGCCCGTCCGTTACGGACATCGTTATCGGCCTGAATCTGCAACGTACGGGTTCCGGCCAGTTGCGCCTCTGTTTGAGCGACACCTAACGGCGACACCGTTCCGGCCTTGAACCGCACCTGCATATCCCTGAGACTGTGATCCTGCAGTTGTACGGAATGCTTCAAAACCTGCGCCTGCCGTTCCGCGTGCATGACCTGATAATAGGTTTGCGCGACATCCAGCAGCACAACCGCCTGTTTGTCTATCAGCAGCGCCTGCTGTCGCCGGGCCTCGGCGGATGCGGACCACACTGCGGGTATATCCTGAAACGGACTCAATGTGAGCCCCCCCTGCACCTGCATATCGTTGGCGTTTTCCGGAACAAACTTGGCGATTAACGGATTATCCGCAGCAATGGATGTCTTCTCCTGGCGCATATAGGTTGGTGTAAACGCGATGATCGGCAAAAAATTGGAGAAAGCCCGGTTCTTGTTGATCAGCGCCTGAAGATAATTTTCTCCGGCAATGGCCAGTTGCTCGTTGTTGGCGTTGGCCAGCCGAAAAGCGTCCTGAAGACGGAGCGCGTTCTCCGATTCATATACACCGGTTGACGCCGTCGTATTTTTATCGAGTATATCCCGGTATGTCCGCACCTCGCGCGCCTGATTCACCGCGCACCCGGCCAGCATAAGACATAACAGCGCCATAGCCATTTTTATTCCATCATGATTCACAAACATTCCTCCGACATCGCATCGTGACCACGATGATCGTCAATACAAAATTTAAAATAATCATTTTAATTATCCGTTTATTAAATTCACATTTTAATGTCAAGTTAAAAACGGGGCAGGCGCAGCGACATTCAGGTCGTTTGGTAGCGACGTAAATGTCGTCACATGTATAGTTACATTATATCAACATATTATATAGGTGATTCTCCTGTATTTTTTTGAAATTTCCCCGATACGGCGACATTCATGTCGCATGTTTTTAGGGGGCGACTGAATTTTACAAATCATAAAAACCTTGTATTTTAAATAGATGAATCGAATTCACATTCTATAAATACATTGGCACATATCATGCTCTACAACAGGCTGATTTTATCCATCCTCTCTCCCCGCCCGGAGAGGGATTCAAAGGAATTGCTATATTGAAAACGAGCCGCCGTCATATTCGCATTTTAATTGTTGACGAGAAATCCGGGCTTTCGTCGTCCATCATCCGCCATCTGCGCAGAGCCGGATTCAGCATCGAATCCTCCGTCAACGATGTCGAGGCGCGGCGCAGGATCGTGTTTTTCCTGAAAACCCGGCGTCCGTTCAAAATGGTCATTCACATCTTGCAGAATCGTCAAAGTGCTGGTATTGAATTCATTGAATGGCTTCACCGTCACCACCCATATATTTCTGTCATTGTCATCTCCAGCCTGGGCAACGCGGACTGGATTGGCGCTTATTTAAATCCTTCACAAGACGTTCATATCCAGAACCCGCTAACGCCCGAAGAACTGTCGGCGACCATCGGCGATCTGGAAGCCCGTCTGCAGCATTTGACACAATCCGATTCCCATGCTTTCCCGGAATGTTCACCTGCCAATATTCGGCGGCCGGCGTCGGCGGGCCATCATCCGGGAAAACTTCACCGTGCGGGGCGCAATGTGCGCCACACGCCATAATACCCAACACAATTCGAGGAGGAATGCCGTGATGAAGAACATGAAATTGAGCGTTAAACTGATTGGTGGATTCGTGATCGTGGCCATTATCGCCGCAATCATCGGCGGCGTGGGATACTGGTCGCTTAATGTGGCCAAAAAGGCGCAAAATGAAGTTGCCGGAAACCGTCTGCCAAGCGTCTATGGCCTGCAAAGCATGAACGAGGCCCAAAGCGCCATTCAGGGCTACGAACGCACCATTGCCTACGAGAAGGATCCGGAAATTCTCAAACATCAATACGCCAATTTGGCGGATGCCTGGAAGCGCGCCGAAGATGGGTGGAAAATCTATGAACCGCTGCCCCAGACGGATGAAGAAGCCGTGATGTGGAAAACCTTTGTCGAAGACTGGAACGCCTGGAAAAAAGTACATCAGCAGGTCATTGCGCTGGCCGAAAAAGGCGATCATGATGCTGCCCGCGCTTTAAGCTATGGACAGGCGCGGGACGCTTACAACAAATGTGCGCCGGAACTGGATAAACTCGTTGCGCTGAACGTAAAAATCGCCAAAGACAGCGATGCGGCATTCGATAGATTTATCAAAAGCGTTACGGCGATCTTTACGGCGCTGATTATTTTCGGCATTGCGATATCCCTGTTCCTGGGCATCTATCTGTCACTGTCCATCACCAGGGGGTTGATCCGAATCATCAATGGGCTGACCGAAGCCGCGGATCAGGTGTCTTCGGCCGCGGGTCAGGTATCTTCGGCGTCGCAGTCCTTAGCGGAAGGGTCGTCGGAACAGGCGGCATCCGTTGAAGAAACCTCATCCTCTTTAGAAGAAATGTCGTCCATGACCAAACAGAACGCCACCAACGCCGGGCAGGCCGATAGCCTGATGAAACAGGCAAATCAGGTGGTTGGCAGAGCCAATACTTCCATGACGCAGTTGACCACATCCATGCAGGAAATTTCCAGAGCCAGCGAAGAAACGTCCAAAATCATCAAGACCATTGATGAAATAGCGTTCCAGACCAACCTGCTGGCGCTGAACGCAGCGGTGGAAGCGGCGCGGGCCGGTGAAGCCGGCGCCGGCTTTGCGGTTGTGGCCGATGAAGTGCGGAACCTGGCCATGCGGGCCGCGGACGCCGCCAAAAACACGGCGGCGTTGATCGAAGGCACGGTCAAGAAAATCGGCGACGGATCGTCGCTGGTGAAAAGCACCAACGACGCCTTTAACGAAGTCGCCCAGAATGCGGCAAAAGTCGGTGAACTGGTGGCGGAAATCGCCGCAGCGTCCAACGAACAGGCGCAGGGCATCGGTCAAATCAGCACAGCGGTGGTGGAAATGGACAAAGTCACCCAGCAGAATGCCGCTACCGCCGAAGAGTCCGCATCCGCATCCGAAGAGCTGAACGCACAGTCCGAAGAGATGAAGGGATTCGTCAATCAACTGGCATCCATTGTCGGTGGATACACGGCGGCCGCACCGTCCGAGATCG
>JAJYBO010000208.1 GCA_021778975.1 Deltaproteobacteria bacterium | reverse complement strand
GGACTGTTTCAACCAGCAGATAAATGGGAAAACCTAATCCGCAAGGCGTTTCTCGAGGCGAAAACGATTTACAAGAAAGTCCAAAAAATCGATACAGCAAGGGGAAAAGAAAGAAAAGTACCTGAATTTTTGGATGACGGCTCATTGCTGGCGTCCGAAGATTTTCAAGGCGTTTTCGCTGAAATGGCTAAGCCTGAACGAATCCCGTTGAAGATCGTACAAAACTTTTTACACAGAAACCAATGTCCGAAAAAGTTTACACAAGATGAGGTCAAGAGGATAACGATGGCTCGTTGACGATAACCTCGTTTTTTCAAAAAAGACCGTTCAAGGGAAATGTCCTTGGGCGGTCTTTTTTTTTGTCTTTTGCGGCGATGTCGGAAATGTCGAATCGACTTTTTTCAATGTCGGTTTTTAGCTTCGTATCTATAGTATTTTCAGTATGTTATAAAAAACCGACAATTTGACGACATTTGGTAATATATTGTATTCTTTATGGAAAGTTAACCATTAACCATAAAGGATACAGAAAATGACTGAATCGGACAAAATATTGGAATCATTGGCTGAACGCTGGCCGTCGGAAATTGTCGCTCGGAAAGAAATCGGAAAATTTACCGGGGGGGTGTTGTCGAGCCGAACGCTCGCAAACATGGACAGCAAAGGCACGGGTATTCCTGAGCGATTTCTTCTTGCAAATCAGGTAGCTTATCCGGTTTCTGCCGTCATTGCCTGGCTGAAGTCGCGGTCTGCGGCGAGCTGGAAAGATAGGAAGCCGGCATGATTCCGGCTGCAAGGGCGCTGTCACTTAATGATTTGGGGCACACGCATATGAAAATTGGACTCCCAAAAGAAAAGATATTACAAGCGCTTGCATCCAGAGTACCGCCAGAAATGAAGGCGCTGCCCCAATGGGTGCTGTGGCGCTCAGAGTCGGCGAACGGTCGGACGACAAAAATACCCTACCAGGCGTCCGGGGCGAAAGCAAAAAGCACCGACCCGGCGACATGGTGCGGATTCACCGATGCTGTGGCCGCATGCCGTGACGGTGACTATTCGGGCGTCGGGATTTGTCTAACCCGTGATGCGGGCGTGGTCGCCATTGACCTCGACCACTGCCGGAATCCTGATACAGGGGAAATTGTGACAGGATGGGCAAGGGATATTGTCGAATACGCAAATTCTTATTGCGAGGTATCGCCGAGTGGTGACGGATACCATATTTTTTGCGGTGGCACGATTCAAGATGCAGGCGGTAATGATGGCTGCGAAACGTCATTACCGCACATGGAGATGTACTGCGACAAGCGATACATGACGCTCACAGGACAGACGATTGACGGTTACGATGTCTTCCGCGCTCCGCCCGAAGGTGTGCTGTTGGAAATCTGGGATTTCATGAAAAACCGCAAGCCTTCAGATGACCGCCAGCATACCGCCTGTAATGACCGTCAGCGCCCGCATGACAGCGGGCGTGATGAGCCGTTCGTCTGGGATGGGGATATTGACCATCTGCCCATAAAAGCCAGCACCAAAGACCTGATTCTCAGCGGAGTGTCCAGAGGGCAACGATCGGAATCTATCCAGCGGGTGTTAAACGCGCTCGTTTATGCAAATTTATCTGATGAGCAGATTTTCGGAATCTTTCGGGCTTACGAGATAGGACAGAAATGGCGTGATGAAAAACGTAGCCGCGAAACTTGGCTTCAACCTCAGATCAACAAGGCGCGGAGCTTTGTGACCGGACGGGCAACGGCTAGGAAAAGCGAACAACGAGATTACCAGCATCCAGACGGTGATAGTCAACCGCCATCACAAAACAGGTTCTCGTGGGCACGAGACATACAATGCGGAAAACCCAAGTGGGTTGTTCCCGGATATATAGAGGAAAATGGATTCGGACTTCTGTTCGGTGATCCGGGGTCATATAAAAGCTTTATTGCCATAGATTGGGGCTGTCATGTCGCCACAGGAACATCATTTTATGGCCGACCAGTGAAACAGGGTGTTGTTGTTATAATCGCTGGAGAGGGCATTGTGGGTGCCCCCAGACGTATTCGGGCGTGGTGTTACAGAAGGAACGCTGATTTCACTGCGCTGCCTGTTGCCGTCTCACGCTGCCCCAGTGCGCTTACTGACGCGCAGGACACGGACGACACCATCAGTAATATCCGGTCACTGGTGGGCGAAGAGCGCATAAGGCTTATCATCGTTGACACCGTAGCGAGGAACTACGGAGGTATGGACGAGAACAGCACGCAAGATATGAGTACGTTCATTCAAGCCTGTGACCGCCTCCGCAAGGAGTTTGATACCGCTGTCCTTGCCGTCCACCATTGCGGACAAGGGGACAAAACAAGGGGACGAGGTTCCATAGCACTGAAGGGCGCTTTGGATTGTGAGTACCGAATATCTCGTGATTCAGAAAATAATTGCCTTGTTCATTGTACCAAGATGAAAGAGTTTTCCGAACCACCAGACATGATGCTGAAGCCAATTGCAATGGACTTAGGCGAGTTTGACGAGAACGGAGATGCTGTCACATCATTGGCGTTCGAACGCATAGAAAATTATATCCCACAGAAACGAACACCGCCAGCAGCAGGAAACGGCCAAAAACAGAAGATCATGACGACGATCTTGAAAGAAATGATCGCCGAACGCGATAAAAACCTTGTGGATTCGGGCAGAGACCCGGAGGGATGTGTGCTGGTGTCCGACTGGATGAAGCGTTGTCAGAACTATGGAGTTTCCCGGAAGAACTTCTGCGAAAACAAACCTAAATTCCGAATCGAAAATGACATGGTGTTCGGAGAGTAAAAAAACATTCACAGGGAAAGAATCGGGGCGTTACGAATTGAACCCCTTTTAAAGGGGGGTTCTAATTCGTAACAAAAGCCTGTTACGAATTGGCCAATTCGTAACGCTTTTCTAATTCGTAATGCCTCTCTCCTGTGAGTGCGAAAGGAAAAATGAAATGCACACACGAAACGATAAAATTAATCAAATTCTCATCACACTATCCGATGACGGTGATCGTGTGGAAGCTGTCGAGCTTTTCCCCCGCAATCTATATTCAGTTGACCAGATGATTGCATCTCTCTGTAAAATGTTCCGAATTCCGGTTTGGGGCTGGGTGCGTCCGCTCATGACATGCGGAGGCCGTCCGGTTGTTCATGACCTACGAAAGATCGAGGTGAGAAGGTGAAAATAACAGTCGGTTCCGCTACCAGAGTATCTGGATGCAGCCAGCAGGTAGCATCGGCAATCGAAGACCGGTTGACGTTTCCGAATCCAAAGTACCTTGAAACTCAGCGGTTGGGGTATTCAACGTACAGCATCAACCAACAAATCCAATGCCTTCGATATGAAGGTTCAACGTTGGTTATTCCCCGTGGATTCACATCACAGGCGGCGCAAATCGGGACACAGTATGGCGAAAAAATGGAGTACGTTGACGAGCGCCCAGTACTGCCAGACGTTGAATTCCAATTCACGGGATGTCTGAGACCGTTTCAATTCACCGCTGTGAATGCCATGCTCCAGAAACCGTTTGGTGTTTTGCAATCACCGACGGGCAGCGGAAAGACTGTTGCGGCGTTGGCGTTGATTGCTGAGCGGAAACAGCCCGCGCTGATTGTGGTACACACGAAAGAGTTATTGAATCAGTGGATAGACCGAATCGAAACTTTTTTGAGCATCCCAAAAGTTGAAATCGGAATTATCGGCGCAGGTAAGATGCGGGTCGGTAACCGAGTAACTGTAGCGCTGGTGCAATCACTTGTGAAGTGTGTAGAGGATGCCCATGAATATGTTGGGAATCTGATTGTGGATGAATGCCACAGATGTCCGTCGAAAACATTCTTGGATGTTGTGACAGCGTTCGACTGCCTCTACATGACCGGATTATCAGCGACACCATACCGCAGGGATGGGTTGACCAGGCTGATATATTTTTATCTCGGAGAGAAGCAGTATGAAGTACCTGCGGCGCAAATGGTTGATGAGGGGCGGATATGCAGGGCAGTGGTAAAGACCGTTGATACCGCGTTCAGTAGCCTCGTGGACGGTTCAGCCGAGTATTCAAAATTGCTCTCAGAACTCACACAGGATGAATGCCGAAACGAACTGATTTCCAGCACTGTAGCCGGTTCAGAGAGTACCGGGTTGACGCTGGTACTATCCGACAGAAAGACGCACTGCACAACGTTGCAGGCGATGTTGAGAGATGATCATGGCATCAATGCCGAAGTCCTGACCGGTGACATGTCTGAGAAAGCCCGGACTGCCCTGGTGGATAGACTCAGGTCAGGCGGAATCAAGACTCTGTGCGCTACAGCTCAACTCATAGGCGAAGGATTCGATCTTCCACAAATTGAGACGGTGGTACTGGCCACACCTGTCAAGTTCAGTGGGCGGTTGATTCAGTATATCGGTCGTGCATTGCGTCCGGCGAATGGTAAAGATCACGCCATCATTATTGATTTCACAGATAGGCTGGTGGGCGTGTTGGCGGCTGGGGCAAATGCAAGACGACGGGTGTTTAAGAATATGCCGGGGATTGATGTTCTATGATGCCAATGGACTCTTGTCTGAAATAAAAATACTCCTGCAAGAAATCCGGGATATCTCGTTCCCCACCGCCTGTGATCGCTCCAGACGGATTTTCTTGCCTTAACCAATACCTTGGCAGGTGACAAAAATTGTCAAACGATAGTCTTATACAGTCTTTCGTCTAAGCTTATACAGAACGTTGTCTAATATTATACAAAATATGTATAAGGCTATCTGGTAATTAGACAGAAGTGTATAAGTCTTATACAGAAAATGTATAAGCGTAAACGTTTCCATCGGGTTGACATGCCTTATACAAAAATGTATAAGCTTATACAAATCTTGTATAAGGAGTGACACATGAGAAACGTGATGGAAGTGTTCTACCGGAACCGGGAAAGACTGCTGGCCCTATCAGAATCAGGCGCTAAAGCGGCATACGATCAACTTTTAGACATCCCGGAAATTGCAGAGATGTCGTTCAATACGTTCAAGGTTCACTTCCCTGGGTTCATCGTGTTGATGGGACTCGTTCGGGTAGATCAATCAGGAAAAAGAGAGGTAGCAACAGTGACACCGCCAATTGAAGATGTTCCTAAGAGTTTTGAAGGCTGGACAGTACAGACCGGAAAAGATGGTTACATCCGGCTGTATAAGAGTTTTAAAGGGCATGTGAAATCTCTGTATGTTGGCCGGGGATGGAACCCGGAAAAGGCAATGGCAAAGATTCAGCAGATACCGAATGAGGGATAAAAAGCATGGAAAATAAGCGACTTATCGAGGAATGCTTGAGAATCTTGAAGGAGATTAAGCAGTTGATACTTGAAATTAAAGCTGATATTCATAATATGAATGTAGATGATTCTGAAAATAAATGATACCGATACAGAAACTTCCGGAAGGCACAGTGAACAGATAGTTATTTCCTGTCCTGCAACCGCATAGTTTTTATCCCAAAATGGTCACACAAGATCGGCGCTCAATCGGTATGATAAAACTGGTTAGCGTCGTTCGTATATGGGGGTTAACGAAATGGCGA
>JAJYBO010000207.1 GCA_021778975.1 Deltaproteobacteria bacterium | reverse complement strand
GTCTGTGCTTCGACCGGAGATACATCGGCGTCCGCGGCCCTCTACGCTTCCTATTTGCAGCCGCACATCAAGTCCGCGGTGCTGTTGCCGCATAAAAAAGTGACGCCGCAGCAACTGGCCCAGCCATTGGGAAGCGGGGCAAAGGTATTTGAAATTCCTGGTGTTTTCGACGACTGTATGAAGGTTGTGGAGGCGCTGTCCGAAACGTATGCGGTAGCGCTTCTGAACTCTAAAAATGCCTGGCGGATTCTGGGGCAGGAATCTTACTCCTATGAAATCGCACAAGATTTTGAATATGATATGGCCGGAAAGGTGGTGATCGTTCCTATTGGAAACGCCGGGAACATCACGGCGGTCATGAATGGGTTCTTGAAATTCTATCAGACCGGCGTTATCGAGACGCTTCCCAAAATCATTGGCGTTCAGTCGGTTCACGCCAATCCGGTTTATCGGTATTATCAGGAGTCGGATCCGTCCAAACGCCGCTTTGTCCCTGTAACCGTTAAACCCAGTGTGGCGCAGGCCGCTATGATCGGCAATCCCGTGTCCATGCCGCGGGTGATGTATCTGACCGATCTGTATAATCAGACCGCCGGCAGGCCGCAGGTCTTTTTCGTGGAAGTGACGGAGCAGTCTATTATGGACTGGCAGCTTCTGGCCAATCGCAACGGGCATGTGGCCTGCACGCACGGCGGAGAATCACTGGCCGGGCTGGTGGCCGCCAGAAAATTGGGGTATGTAGAGCCGGACGAAACCGCAATCCTCGATTCCACGGCGCATGCCATCAAATTCTCTGGTTTTCAAGAAATGTATTTTGAAAAAAAATTCCCGGACGAATTTGAAGTCACGCCAAACGCATCCCTGGTCAATCTTCCGGAGTTGATCCATCCAGCGCCTCCGACAAAGATTCCCGTACCGGGGAATCCTTTGACCGGCGCTGACTTTGAACGCTTTGTTCGGGACGTGTCCAAAGAAATCGCCGACAAACTTCATCTGAAAGAGGTTTGATGCAATGAATCTAACGCGGATATGCAGAACGTTCGTTTGTCTGCTGACAGGCGGTGCTGTTTTTCTGGCCTCTGTCGTATCCGCTGGCGTTTTGTATCAGAAAGACTATGTCATCAAAGAAGACAACGGGCAGCGGATCTGGTGTGAGCCTTATCTCGTTCGGAAGAACGATTCTCTCCTGAAGCTCTTTCAGGAAAAAGGAGAGATCATTGACGAAAACCGGGATGAGTTTTTAAGTATTTTCAGACATCTCAATCCGTGGGTCAAAGATATTGAATCTATTCCGGCGGGTCGTCTGATCTATATTCCCCTCAAAAAACTGGGGCCGGAAGGAGGATTTTCCAGTCAGATCCTAACGCTGCCAATGGTGACGGTATCGGGTCAAGATTTCCCCGCCAATGCGGGTATCACCGCAAAAAGCAAGGTCTCCTATGAATTTGTCGAATATAAGATTAAACCCGGAGATACGCTATCCGAAATTATTCTCAAACAGTATGGCGTGTCGGATGGCGGCAAGTTCAATGCCATCCTGAGACGGCTGTTAAAAGACAATCCCGATCTGCGTGATCCCGGTCATATCCGGTCTGGCCGGGTCATCCGGATGCCGATCAATGAGCCGGCGGCGCCCCCTGTGAATATGGACGCCGCCATGTTGGAAAAGGTGTCCGCAACATTTCATGCCCGACTGGTGCGGGAGGGTGTCGCCTATTTTCCCATGTCCGGAAAAAACGATTTGAAACTGGACATGGCGAGTATTCCGGTAATGGAATTGCCGGATGGTCGGCGAATATTGCTGAACCCCGGAAATGAACTGACGGGAAGCGGTAAGGATGTAATCCGTCGTTTCTGGTCAGGTGTGGTGATTGTGGACGTGACCTATGATGTTTCCCGTGACGGTCTTATCCAGCAGATTTTGAGTGCTGCGCCCGATTTGAAAAAGTTCATGGAAACATATGCCGTGTCCGGCGCTTCGAAAACAGCTTCTGGAGCGGGGGATTCCGATCAGGGAATGCTGGTTCCGGTTCATGATATGAGCCGGCTTATGGATGTCTTGATGCAGGCGCTGTCGGTGCCGTACTCCCGAAATGTCGAGGTCAATTTTTCATATGCGGGTATGCAGATCACTTCCCAGTCCAATCTCATTGATCCCGGGCGCGGAAAACCGATTCTGTTAGATTTTGGGTCATTTTACGGTGACGCCATTCAGTCACTGGAAAAAAACGGTTTCAAGGTGTTTCAGATACAAAATACGGACAGCATCAATACGAGTCTTGCCAACCTTTTGAATGCGCTGGGAATTCCATTTTCGGCGGATCCGATGCTGCCGGTAAATCAGCAGACTGTTCCGGTTTCTGGAATCTATATTCCCAACAATGGTAAACCCGTTCTGGTAAGCGATGCTGTTGCCGGCAATGCGGAGATGGTGCAGTCTTTTCTGAAGCAGGGACTGGTGTTGATATGTCTGAGACGATAACGGGCTATTTTATAAACAATGGACGAGTGACGTATGAAACAGCGATATAGCATGATTTTGATATTGGGAATCCTGGGTATTGGGCTGATGTATGGCTGTGCGACGGATCCTTCCATAAAAAAACAGAGCGAAGCCACCCGTGGTTTGGGCGAAGTCTATATGGCCCAGCAGAATTATCCGTTTGCGCTTAAAGAGTTTTTAGCCGCCGAACGTCTGACGCCAGACGATCCCTATTTACATGATGACCTGGGGTTGACGTATATGGCCAAAAAACGCCTGGATCTTGCCATTGAGCATTTCAAGAAGGCCATTGCTCTTAAACCGGGCTATGCACCAGCCATCAACAACCTGGGTACCGCCTACATGGCGCAGCAAAACTGGGATGAGGCCATCAAGTGTTTCAATTCAATCACCAGCGATTTGCTTTATGTCACGCCGCATTTTCCGGTAACCAATCTGGGGCTGGTTTATTATCATCTTCAGAAGTATGACGTGGCGATTCGATATTTCGAGAAAGCCCTGCAAATGCAGCCCGGATTTCCTCCGGCGGTTTGCGGATTGAGTCAAACTTATCTGGCGCAGGGAAAAGCGCCGGCGGCCCTTGCGCTGGTGGAATCCGGAATCAAATCATCGCCAAAATCCATCGAACTCTATTCGGAGCTGGGAACCATCTACACTGTTTCCCAGAATTACGCCAGAGCGGTATCTGCTTATACCAGGGTTATCGAACTTGGACAGCCATCCTCTCCGTTGGTCGAAAAAGCCCAGAAATCGCTGGATATTCTTAAAACGGCCTCCAATAGCGGTTCGACAGCGCCCTGATATCAATGAACTAAAGCACATCGGCAAATGCATTGCGGGAACGCGAATAAAAATAGGAGCCTGCTCCCAGAAACAGGATGGCTGTCAATGTCCCCATTCCCAGCAATCGCCAGTCTATATATCGCCTCAGCAATACATCGTGATACAATTCGACGTAATAATACATCGGGTTCAGATAAAGCATCCATCGGAAATTTTCCGGTATCATGCTCAGTGGATACAGAATTGGTGTCAAATACATCCAGAAGGCCAGAATCGTCCCCACAATTTGCTGGATATCTCTCAAAAAAACGCATAAGCTGGCGATCAGTATCACCAATCCCAGGCAAAATACCATATGAATGAAAATGACAACCGGCAGCGCCAGCCACATGACGCTGGCATATCCGGCGATCAGCAGATACACCAGAAAAATGGCGAATCCAATTCCATTCAACATAAAAGTCACCATGATTCCGGCGACGGGGAGTACTTCGATGGGAAATGCCACTTTTGTGATTAAATTGGCTTTTCCGATAAAAATGCCCGTAGCCATCGAAACCGCTTCCGCAAACGCCAGCCAGGGTAACAGACCTGCCAGAAGGAACACCACGAATTTATCTGTTCCTGTTTCCAGCGGTTTCATGCGAATCTGAAATATAACTGAAAATACAAATACATATATCAGCATATTGGCCAGAGGCGTAATCACGCTCCAGATCATTCCGCCCATAGAACCCGCATAACGACTGCGAATTTCCTGTCGAACAAACCCCCAGAAAAGCGTTTTATGTTCCAGCGGCGTTTGAAACCAGCGCCATATGCTGCTCAATAAATTTATCATGTTCGTCAGTTTCCAGGTGTCGCGAAAGGATTCACAAAACCGGTTGCTGGTGTGGGGGCGGAACCCTGCGCCGCCCTTGCCGCCGCCGCTTTTTGCATGGCTTCGGCAAATGGGTTGGGCGATGCCTGTGCATCACTGGATGGCGCAGAAGATGGGGATGGCCCCGCGGTGGGGGCCGTCGGCTGATTGGGGGCGGGGCCGGGTCCAAAAGGAGATGAAGGCGTTTGCGGTGCGGCGGATGGCGCATTGGCCGCTGCCGGATTAGACTTGTTTTGCGCTATATTTCCCGGTTGCGGTGCTTTGGGCGCCGGCGGTTCCTGCGCTGCCGGCATGGCGACGGGACGGACTTTATCTCCCCGGTACAGGCTCAGTTTCACCGTATTTTCCTTGCTGGCCAGAATAATGTAATTATGCTGGATTTCCTTGATTTTCATGTCTTTTATCTGATCGCCCTCATGGTAATAATGATTTTTTGAAGGTTCGGGCGATTTGATATTTTCCTTGATGATCGCTTTTTTTTCTTTGGGTGTGATGACAATTCCGGTCAAAGAAAACTCTTTTTGAAGAGCCTGATTGCTCACAGCCTGGGTATTGGCCATATTGGTATTCTTCATGGCGTCCTCTCCGGGTATGAACAGGCGATGATCCACCATTGGGGACGAGCCCGCCCATGCGGAAATGCTTCCTCCCAGTATCATGACTATTCCCACAACCATACAGCTTTTTTTCATATTGTCTCCTTTCTATGGAAATTCCGTTGACGATTGTAACCGCGTGGATATTTTTTTCAGAGAGATGATAATATCCATCAGTTCTCAAACATGCAAGTCCCAATAGAGAGGATAATGGGGTTCTCGCTTTGCCGATTTTTCCAGTCAGATTTTAGCGGGATGGATTGAATTCATTTGTGGGTGTCGCTGACAGTTCGAAAGGATATCTATCCAGAGCGCCGATCCGGTCTTCGATACGTCGTAACGATTTCCGGGCCTGATCGCGGCGTTTTATAATTTGGCGGCATGCATCCGGGTTTTCAGCGTACCGATGCAGTTTGCTTTCAAAGCGCATTTCAATGCCTGTGACGCGATCCGCCTGCACCCGTTTGTCGGCGATATAAACCACTTCCGTTTCAGTAATCGGTGCGTTGTCTGGGGGGGGGAAATCCATGTGCTGTGCAACAATGTCCGCCGTGCGTCCAAATCCATGATGCTTCAGGATGCGTGCGCCGGCGGCGGCATGGTTGGGCTGGTCCCTCGCCACATCGTGGATGCGCGCGGCGGCGATCATCAGGGACATGTCCAACCGGCATCCGACTGCGTTCAGACGCGCCCCGATGCGTTCGGTTTCGGCGGCTACAACGTCACAATGCCTGCGGATATTTTCCGGAACATCTTTCATGAGCATACGGCATTCATCATCCGACGGAACGTCATACTGCGATAAACATCCCACTGCTTGCCGGTAATCTT
>JAJYBO010000206.1 GCA_021778975.1 Deltaproteobacteria bacterium | reverse complement strand
ACGCGAAGCGTCGGCAGAGAGATATGCAGTAGATCGGCAGCACGCGATCGGCACCAGTGGGTGTATTCCAGGGTTTTCAGGATATGCGCATGCTCCAGTGATTCAAGTGAAAAATCAGATGGTTGTGATGTGACACAATCAGAGGTTACAGTCAGTTCACGTTCGATATCTTCCCGCAGCACTCGTTTGCCGCGAGAGCGTACGGCCGCCGCCATGATAACGTTCTGGAGTTGACGGACATTGCCGACCCAGGGCTGCGCGCAGAGTATGTCCATGACGCCGTCTTCGAATTGCCGGGCTTCGGTGCAGTGTTCCCGCGCGGCTTTCTGCAGAAAATATCGCGCCAGTTCCGGAATATCACAGATGCGTTCTCGAAGCGGCGGAACAAAAATGGATACGACTTTGAGCCGGTAATACAGATCTTCCCGAAACCGCCCCCGGCGCACCAGCGACGCCACGTCCAGATTGGTGGCCGAAATGATCCGGCACTGGGCGTTATGCACGCGCTGACCGCCCACTCGCATGTATTCTTTTCGTTCCAGAAAACCCAAAAATTTGGATTGCAGAGAGAGCGGCAACTCGGCAACCTCATCCAGAAACAGCGTTCCCTTGCCAGCCAGTTCGATTTTGCCTGGTTTGGCTTCGACGGCGCCGGTAAACGCGCCCTTTTCGTGGCCGAAGAGTTCACTCTCCAGAAGGGTTTCGACAATGGCGGAGCAATCCACTGTAATCATGGGCGTATCGGGGAATGAACCGTTTTGGTGAATGGTTCTGGCTACCAGCTCTTTGCCGGTGCCGGTTTCACCCTGAATCAGCACCGTGGTCTGATTTCGACACAGCATTCCGATGGTCTTGAAAATTTCGCATATTTGCGGACTTTTTCCGATGATCACTCTTTTGGTGGATGGAACTTCCACCGGCGCGTCGGACTCCTCTGTCGAACAATTCATCCGAAACGCCCGATCAACAATGCGCTCGATATCGCCGGCATCCAGAGGTTTGTTGAGGTATTCGTAAGCGCCCAGCTTCATGGCCTCGATCGTGGTTTCCATATCCTGAAAGGCCGTCATCATGATGACCTTGGGGGGGTTATTGGTGTTCAGTATATCCTTCAGTATATCGAGACCATTTTTGTCTGGCAGCCGGATATCCAGCATCACGACGTCCGGATGATAGCGGCGGAATTTCACCTCGCCATCGGCGCCCGTGGCCGCGGTAATCACCCGATATCCTTTTTCCCCCAGAAACATTTCCAGGGATTCCAGAATCGGTACCTCGTCATCCACCGCAAGAATCGTTCGCATGAGAATCTCCTTCAGGCAGAGCCACGACAAAGATGGACCCCCCCGTGTTTCGGCCTGTAACCGTTACATATCCACCATGAGCTTCCACCAGCCGTTTCACCACGCTCAGACCTAAACCGGTACCCCGGCTTTTGGTCGTGAAAAACGGTTTGAAAACGGTTTCACGAAGCTCCAAAGGAATGGCCTTCCCTTCATTTTCAATCTCAAAAACCACTGCCGGAGGTCGGCTATCGGGCGGACGTTTATAACTGCGAACCCTGACGATTGAACCGTTCGGAGCCGCTTCGACAGCGTTTAGAAGCAGATTCAGCGCCACCTGTTCCAGTTTTCCGCCATCCAGCAACACATCCGGCAGTCGGCCTGGATTCAGGACAACATTCAGACGTTTTTCGGCGAATTTCATTTCTAGTAACTCAACGACCTGCATCAGAATCGAATTGAGGTTGCACAGCGTCATTTCCAGTGTCACGGGCCTCGCGAAATCCAGGATCTCCTGAAGCACGCCTTCAAGGCGGTGCATTTCATTTACGGCGATATCCACCCGCCGCCGATCGTTACCGACCAGCTCGGGATGACGCTGAAGAATCTGAAGATTCATTTTGATGGCAGAGAGCGGATTTCGGATTTCGTGTGACAGTGAGGTGACTATTTGGGTGATATCGGCCAGACGCTCGGTTTCCCGCATCTTTTTCCCGAGTTCAATCCGTTCGGTGATGTCGCGGCAGATCCCGATCTGAGACCAACGATTGCCGTAGCGAACCGTTTTGAACTTGATCTCGGTGGGTAAGGTGTCTCCGTACCGGGTCATTCGTGAATACTCCAGTACCGGAGAGGCGCTGTCTCCGATCGGAATATGGTACAACTGATCCAATATCGCTGCCTGATCACGGGGAGCGACCAGTTCCAGAAAGGTTTTTTTCAACAATTCCGAGCCACCGTATCCGTGCATGAAGTTGAAAGCCCGGTTGGTAAAGATCATATCACCCGCGTGAATGACGACATAGCCATCCGTAATGCCTTCCACCAGCGTTTTGTATTTGAGTTCGGATTCCCGTAATTCCGTGGTTTTTGAGGAAACTTCCTCTTTCAGCTTCTGCGCATAATCAATGAGGCGTTTGCGATGCAGCTTCTGGAAAAGATCGCTGAATTGATATGTGGTGCAGGCCAGGCAGTTGTTGAGTTCGATCACAGCCCGATAGAATGTTTCGTGATTGCAAGCGTTGAAAAGCAGTGGCAAAACAATGAGGCGAAACAGGTCAAAGGCTCTCTGAACGTCCACCAGAGGAAAATCACCTTCGAGCCGCAATCGGGAGATTTCTGGAATAAAGCGGTCCAGCTCGTCTCTTTCGCTATCTATCAGCATTCGGCAATTGGCTGAAAATGCGCCTGCGATGGTCTGGCGGAGTTCGCTCTCCGGCGTCAGCGAATACCGCTCACTGATCTCGCTGTGCAGGCGCTGTACCCACTCGCAGATGATGGTGTCTTGATGGCGGTGCAGAAAATCCGCCCAATTGAATGGGGGGGGACTGAAAGGCGTTATGGCGGATGCAGTCTCCATATTTGCCTCCTGAGCTGTTGATGTGGTAAATCCCTCAGTGAAATTTATCGTAACAGAAGCGGGTGAATATCGTCAACAGCTTATCTATAAACGGCCTCGCCTTTCAAGATCAATAACCGCCACTGACACCGGAAATTCTGTTGACTTCTGTCTTGCCATAAAAATATGATATCTTCTGATATGGAGCTGGGAAATTTAAAATCTGCAAGACGGAGGCTGTTGCGATGAAAGGCATGACTCTGGGGCTGAAAGAAGCGCTACGGTTGATGATGGAACACATTAAACCGCTTTCGACCGAGACGGTTTCTCTGGTTGAAAGTGTTGATCGTGTCGCTGCTTCGGATATTCATGCGCTGGTGGATTCCCCGTCTTCAGACGCCTCCCGTAAAGACGGCTACGCGGTATTTTCGCAAGATCTGGCCGATGCCAGCGCCAGCTCCCCCATCCGCCTGCATCTTCTGGGCGCCATGGCCGCCGGTGGCCGAAAGGATATCACCGTCCGGCCAGGAACCGCGGTAAGACTGCTGACCGGCGCCAGAATTCCATCCGGCGCCGATGCCGTGGTCGCCGAGGAATATGTGAAACGCAGCGGCGACCATCTTGTGATGGAAACGTCTATCAAACCCGCCAAAAACATTTTGCCGTGCGGGGATGATGTCAAATTCGGCCAAAACATTCTTCGGGCAGGAGAGCAGATAACGCCGGTTACGGCAGGTCTTCTGGCGGCGGCGGGGCGCCGCATCGTTTCCGTTTATAAAAATCCGGTTGTCGGCATTATCGGAACCGGTGATGAACTGATCGCGCCCGGCGATCCCATTACAGATGGTCAGGTTTATGCAAGCAACATCGTCACCATAGCCGGATGGTGCCGCAGATATCACATGACGCCGCACCTGACAATCGTGAAAGACGATCATGACGCCATTCTCGACACCATAAAGGCGGCGTCCGGCGCAAGCGATGCGGTTATTACCAGCGGCGGGGCCTGGATGGGAGATTACGATATGGTGGCGCTGGTGCTGGATCAACTTGGATGGAAAAAGGTGTTTCACCGGATCCGCATCGGACCCGGAAAAGCGGTTGGATTCGGTATTCTGAACAATAAGCCCGTTTTTATCCTGCCAGGGGGGCCGCCCTCCAACCTGATGGGTTTTTTGCAGATCGCCTTGCCGGGTCTTCTGGCGCTTTCCGGCCATGTGAATGCGGGGTTGCCCATAACAAGCGCCCGGCTGGCGTCCGATCTTGATGATGGTGATGTCGAATGGACGGATTTTTTCTTTGGCGCCCTTCAATGGAACACCGACCCGCCGACTTTTCATTCGATGAAAAAGCGCAGCCGTTTGAGTTCCATTGCCCTGGCCGCAGCGATAGCCGCAATCCCTGAAGGCGCGGACATGCTGCCGGCCGAATCGGTGATAACTGTTCAATTGTTGCGGTAGCGGATCCGCAACATCACAGGGATTGCTTCAGATGGAAGAGTTTTCTTTTGGCCATGCCGGTGGTGCGCCAGCGCCCGTCCGGTGAAAAAGTGATGGTGATCTTCATGCGCTTACAGGCCACAGACTGGCGGATGGCTTCGATCTGCTGAAGGGCGAGATGCACGTCACCGTCGGCAGGGCCGCTTCCGGATATCCGGTACACATCAACATGCAGATCAAACAGCCCCGGATTGTCCATAGAAACGCAGGCGCGATAATCAAGCAGCCCCGGAAGCCGGAAAAGGGCGTCATCCATATCGGGCAACGTCAGAACCGCGCCATCTATCAACGAAACAGCGCCATCCCATCTTCCTCGAACCTGTTCCAACCGCCGTAAAACGCTTCCACACGGACAGTCGTGAGGCAGTATCCGGGCAATATCCCCGGTCCTGTACCGGATCAGCGGCATACCCTGCCGATTCAGGGTCGTAAAGACCACCTCGCCCATGACGCCGCTTGCACACGGATCCCCGGTCTGACGATTCACAACCTCGACATAGAGATCGCATTCCCTGAGGTGATATCCATCCAGCGCCTCGCATTCGACACCGCCGCCAAACCCCATCTCAGTCATGCCATAATGGGTGAATACCCGGCAGCCCCAAATCGCTTCCAGCGTTTCAGAAATTGCATGCGGTACATAGTCGGTGCTGAGTAAGACGCTTTTGATACGATTTTTCCCGATTGTCGCTCCCTCCGGGGATAATGCCACCGACAAAATTTGTGTGGGAATACCGACAAGCGCATGTGCGCCGAATGTGTTGATTGCGTGGGCCGCATCGCCGGGATCGGCAACCGGACCATACATAAGGGTTTGAACATCCATTCGGAGAAGCCCCTGTCGGAGAAGCCCGCCCACACTGTCCGGCTTATCTCCCGGAATCAATATCGCAACCCGCTCTTCCGGACAGACGAGTGTGGACATGCCGTGGTGAAAGAAATCCACGGTTGGTTCTAAATCCGCTTCGGTAAAAAAGATGCGTTTGGCGTCTCCGGTGCTTCCCGATGTACGCAGCGTAACAATTTTCGTAATATCATCCTGTCGAACCGCCAGAAAGTGCATAGGATGAACGGCAAGATCAGCCGATGTCGTAAAGGGAAGTCGTGATATTTCCGATATCGCGGATAAATGACCTTCAGGTTGTAACGCCAGATGCCGGCGGTAAAATGGGCTGCAGCGACGAGCCCAGGCGATGGTTTCATTGAAGCGCTGCAATTGATATGCTTCAAGTGCTTTTACAAAAGCATCACCGGGCGCATCGGCATTGATGCCAATCTTTTCTCTGATCCATGCTTCA
>JAJYBO010000205.1 GCA_021778975.1 Deltaproteobacteria bacterium | reverse complement strand
GGTGATTCCGAGCCGGGCCATTTCCGAGCGAATTGTTTTCATCTTGTCCCTGCGGATATCGAGCGCCAGCACCCGGCCCTGATTGTGCATTCTCTGGGCGATATGCCCGGTTTTTCCGCCCATGCCCGCGCAGGCGTCCAGCACGGTTTCGCCGGGCCGAGGATCCAGGAGCAGCGTTACGAGCTGAGCCGCTTCATCCTGTACCTGAAACGCCCCTTCTGCAAAACCGGGCAAAGCGCTGACCTGGGTTTGAGGATGATGCAGCCGGATGCCGTCCGGCGATAATGATGTGATATCGGCCTCGCGGGCATGCCCGGCCAGGTGGCGCAAGAAGTCGTCCCGCGTTGTTTTGAGTGTGTTGACGCGCAGGGTGGTCGGAGGAATTCTGTTGATGGCCTCACAGAGATACCGGAGTTGAGCGATTCCAAAACGCGCCCCCCAGCGTTGCACCAGCCAGTCCGGCATTGACTGTTCGACCGCGACGGCCAGTTCCGGATCCGTTTCCGGACCCGGCAGAGAGATGGTCGCATATCCCCGCGCCGCATTCCGCAGAACGCCGTTGACAAATCGGGTGATCCAGGGCTTTTTGATGATCTTGGTCAGCTCCGCCGCGGTGTTGACCGCCGCGGCATCCGGGATCCGGGACAAAAACACGATCTGAAACAGCCCAAGCCGGAGAATATTCCGCACCGGCGTATCGAGACCGCCGATGCCGGTTTTCATAAACTGTGACAGTATCCAATCCAAATGGCGCTGACGCCGGAGTGTTCCATAGACTATGGAAAACACCAGGTTCTTATCGCGCTGAGAGATTTTCGGGATGTCTGAAAACGCGGCATCTATCACCTGATCCAGCGTCCCGGAGGCTTCACGCTCCAGGCTGTTCAGAATGTTCAGCGCAATCAGGCGGGTATTGGGCGTCATGGCGTCTCTGAGATATTCGTGAGATATTTTATGAGATATACGGTGAATCAGGACAGAACAGTCCCCGGCGGTATCGGATGCCCCCGCAGAAAATCCCGAATCGAAAGGCGCTTTCCGGATTCTCCCTGAAGCTCTTGAACGATCAGCGCATGACAGCCGGTCGCCACCGTCAGTTCATCCGGAAACCCCGGAATCACCGTACCGGGAAGCGCATCGGTCCGTATGATTTTAGGCGTCGCCCGAAATATTTTGATCCGCTTTCCCTCTATAAAGCAGAAAGCGCCGGGCCAGGGCGTCAGGCCGCGGATCAGCGCCTCGATGTCTTCAGCCGGTTTTCTCCAGTCGAGGTGGCCATCTGATTTTTTAAGCATCGGCGCATAAGTCGCCCTGTCATGGAGCTGAGGCGCGGCGTTTTTCCGGTGTATATCGAAACGCTCCAGCGTCCGCACCAGCAGATCCGCCCCCAGCACCGCCAGCCGGTCATGCAGCGCGCCGGACGTATCATCCGGACGGATGGAAATGGATGCCGACGTCAGCATATCGCCAGTATCCAGCCCTTCATCCATGAGCATCAGGGTAACGCCGGTTTCCACCTCCCGGTTGATAATCGCCCACTGGATAGGCGCCGGCCCCCGATATCGGGGAAGCAACGACGCGTGAATATTGACAGCAGCAATATGGGGAACAGACAGCACCTGCCGCGGCAGCACCTGTCCGTAGGCGACCACCACCAAAAAATCGGGATTCAGACCAGAAAGCACTTCCGAAAACTCCGAAGTTCGAACGGACAGAGGCTGCATCACCGGGCGCCCCAGCTCAAGCGCCATCTGTTTCACCGGTGAAAAAACGACGGCCTTTCCCCGCCCTTTGGGGCGATCCGGCTGGGTAACAACCTGTAATATCGTGTGTCCGGCGCTGACAAGCCGTTCCAGAGCGGGAACCGCGAACGCCGGCGTTCCCATGAACACAATGCGGTATGGTTGGGTCATGGCTGTTTCAACCGTTTTTTGATGCGTTTTTTATAAAGGCTCCGTTTCAGACTGCTGATCCGATCTATAAACAGAACCCCTTCTAAATGGTCAATTTCGTGCTGAAGCACAATGGCCAGAAATCCGTTCGCCTCGATGGAAATCGGTTTGCCATTGCGGTCCGCCCCCTCCACCTGAATCTGGGCGGCGCGGACAACATCGGACCGATAATCCGGAACACTCAGACAGCCTTCGTTTTCGGAAACGACTTTTCCTTCCTGACACACGATCCGCGGATTGATCAGCACCTGAAGATCGCGACCGTCTTCGCGCGGCGAAATATCATAGACCAGAACACATTGATCCAGCCCCACCTGAGACGCCGCCAGCCCCACACCGGGCGCCTGATACATGGTTTCCGCCATATCGTCTATTTTTTTCTGAAGTTCTCCGGTAATGTCCGTCACAGGCCGAATGCGCCTGCTCAGAAAACTGTCCGGATATTCCAGTACATGAAGTAATGCCATAAAAAAAACAATCCTGATGCTCTCGTAAAAAGTCGAATTGAGGTTGTCAACCGCGGCTGTAAGCGATTTCAACCATCACAACAGACGGACGCTTGCCGCCTTCGATTATTTCCTGTATTTCTTGCCCATGTTTAAGCCATCAGGCCTGTGGAACGCGTGAAATCTGGAAAACATTGACACCGGTCATGATCGCGGAGCCGGCGCCCACCAGAATCACGGGTAGCATCTGAAATGCATGATTGGCCAGTGTAAAGCCCGCAGCGTCCTTTGCCGGAATATTGAACAGCGCCAGCGCGAAAACGCCCCCCGCCTCCCATATTCCCCAGAAACCCGGCGCCGACGGAATCGAAATAAACACGCAGATAATCACCATCACAACGGACAGTTGCGCCAGAGAAAGCCGTATGCCAGGCGCGCCCATCGCCATGACGTAATAAGATAAGGCCGACACCCCCCAGATCAACAGGGACAGCAAAAAACATCCGATCATCCGCTTCGGGTCTTTGAGCAGCAGGAATCCTTTCGCGAAACTATCCATAAACCGGATTAACGTCAAACACACCTTTTCATGAACCCACTGGCGAAACGATGCACCGGCAAAGAAAAAAAGACGCGGCAGCAAAAGAATCATCCGGTTGAAAAAATTCCGGCAGGACTCAAATCCCAACAATATCATGGCCGCCACCAGCAAAAAACACAGCCGGGCGATACCTGTGGCCGTCGCCATCAGCAGCGATTTGTTCAGCACATAGCTGCCGACGGTAATGGTGAGGGCGGGGTCAATTTTGACATCCATCAGCATCCAGGACAGCAGCAAGAGCAGGACAACGACATCGAATGCACGCTCCGCGGCAACGGTCGCAAGCCCTGTTGAAAAAGGAACGCTGGTTTTCTGATTCAGAATCAGGGGTCTGCTGATTTCTCCGACCCTGCCGGGAAGAATGCAGTTCAGCATAAACCCAATCATGAGGGGATGAAACGCATCCCAAAACCCCACGCGGCGGGTGGCTCCCAGAATGATCCGCCAGCGGTACACCCGGAGCGCAAATGCCAGCAAAATCAGAAGCGTCGCCGGAATTGTCCAGAAATAATCAATGGACTTCAGATAAGCGATCAATTCGGCAAACGGCACCTTGCGGAACGCAAAATACAGCGCAATGCCGGATATGATCATCCCGACGAGAAACGACACGGACATGGTTTTTTTCATGGCGTTCAGATGACCTGGGATAAAATGTTGCGGGCGATCTCGATATCTTTCCGAATTTGCGCGGACAGTTCGGAAATACCAGAAAATCTGATTTCATCCCGGATGCGCTGAACGAAATTGACGCGAATTTTTTTGCCGTAGATATCGTTATGAAAATCGAGGATATGGATTTCCACTGTGAAGATATGATCGCTGAATGTAGGGCTGTACCCGATATTGGCAACGCCCATGAAGTTGCGGTCAAGGCATTCGACGGTGACGGCATAAACGCCGGCCCTGGGGCAAAGCTCTTCCTGAAACACGATGTTGGCGGTGGGGAAACCCAGAAGTTTTCCCCCGCGATCCCTGCCGCTGACCACAGCGCCCCGCACCTGATAAAACCGGCCCATGAGCTTCTGCGCGTCATCCACCCGGCCGTCCGCAACAAGCTTGCGAATTCGGGTGCTGCTGATCCTGTCCGGCTCGCCGGATGTGGACGCTATCCATCGGGAGATGATGACGTCAAACCCCAGCACCTGACCATAGCTTCTGAGCAGAGCGACGTTGCCTTCGCGATCCTTGCCGAAGGTGTAATCTTCGCCGGCGACGATGGCTTTTATCCCGATGCGGTTCACCAGAATATCTTCCACGAAAGTTTTGGCGGACATCTCCGCGAACTCACACGTAAACGGGACGCAGATCAAAACATCAATGCCGGATGCGGAAATCAGTTCCAGCTTTTGTTCCCGCATCGTGATCAGCGACAGCTTCTTGTTGTGCTTTATGACCCGAAGCGGATGGGGATCGAAGGTCATGGCGATGGATGCGCCGTTCAATTCTTCGGCTTTGGCGATAACTTCGCGAAAAAGCGCCTGATGCCCGATGTGAACGCCATCAAAATTGCCAATGGTGATAACCGCATTTTTATAAGGTCTGGCAATGCGATCCAGACTGTCAATAAGTTCCATGAAATATTTTTTACCTGAAAGAAAATAATTAACTTGACATACATCTTAAAAGAAACTATTTAGACCAAATCGAATTTTTAATCAATCTATTTGATGCTTGCAAGGTTCGATATGCCGAAGTGGCGGAACTGGTAGACGCGCTAGGTTCAGGGTCTAGTCGGAGTACTCCGGTGGGAGTTCGAGTCTCCCCTTCGGCACCACTAACAAATAAAGGCCATAATCCTTAAATGGGTTATGGCCTTTATGCTTTGGTGCGAACTTTTTACGAAGCCGTCCGAAATTCGGCACTGTTCAGGCGCAGGGTGCTTACGCGACAAACCCAACACCAACTGGAACAAGTAACGGTATATCGTAAATTTTGATGGAGAACTTCGAAAAGATGCCTTTTACATTGCGACAGCTCCCCCTCTTCCTGGTCATGACAGCCGCCGGTCTGGCAGGCAATTATTTCAACTTTTCCATCTTTCAGGATATTCATTTTCTCTTCGGCGGCATCTTTTCCATGCTGGTGTTACAGTGCTTCGGATTTGTTCCTGGCATTTTGGCGGCAGGCATTATCTCCGGCTATACATATATTCTCTGGAATCACCCTTATGGTATCATTATCGTGATAGCGGAGGCGGCCACGGTCGGCTGGCTCATGAATCGCCGCCAGACGAAAATGGTGCTGGCGGATATGCTTTACTGGCTTCTCATCGGCATGCCGCTGGTATATTTTTTCTTCCATATCGTGATGCATGTGTCTCTTACCATAACCGCTGTTCTCGCAATCAAGGTGACTGTAAACGGCATTACCAATGCGCTAATCGCCAAATTGATATTTACCGGTTTTTCACTCCGGTCTCGTTCATTGCGATTGCGAGTGTCATTGAACGAGATTATTTATAATATGCTGACTTTCTTCGTATTATGTCCTGCGCTGATCATGCTGGCGGTCGGCAGCAGAACCGATTTTGCCGAGACAGACGCATATATTCGCAGTATTTTGATTCAGGATAGCCGGAATGTCGAACAATATCTGAAGACTTGGATCAACAAAAGAGAAATTGCTGTCGCCAATCTGGC
>JAJYBO010000204.1 GCA_021778975.1 Deltaproteobacteria bacterium | reverse complement strand
CGCACGGCGGTTGAAGACGCGCTCGCTTCCATCAAACTTCAGTTGGGAAACGCCGCACCTGGTTTTGACGATCTGGCCGAACTGATCGCCGACATTCGAACCATAGACGCCCAGCTCGCATCCCCCCAACCCAAAACAGCTATTGTTCGGGAGTGCCTGATTTCCATGGCGCCGGTACTGAGCCGCTGTTCCGAACCCCGGCTGGCGGTTCGTGTCAATACGCTGTTATCTCGCTGATAACGGCGGACACCATATGCGTTCGGCGGCGCTGTCGAGAGAGGATAACGTTGTAAATGCTCTCCTCTCTCTGTTTTTCATCACGAACTCATCCGGCTCTATATGCAGAATATAGCGTCCAGACGCCCATCACCAGAAAAAAAATACCAGCCGCTATTTTGATATAGATCGGAGGGATGGCGCGGCCGATTGCATCGCCGCACAAAACGGCTATCAGAGAACTGAGTACCAGCGCGCCCGCGGATCCCAGAAACACAAAAAGTCTGCCATGGGTGCATTCTGCAGACAGACAGAACGTGGTCAATTGTGTTTTGTCCCCCAGTTCCGCTAAAAAAACCATTCCAAACGTTGTCAGCAGTAATTTCATATCCATTGTGGAGTTCCTTTTATATCAGAGCGCTCTGAGATATTCCGGTTTTAAAGCAATCTCACCGGCCAGCGCCTGATCAATCAGCGCCAGCGTCGCCGCTTGTTCCACAGGGAGTTTGGCCCGAATCGGCAGATAGTTGGAAGCGTGATTCGCATGAAAAAGCCCCCGTGTCAAATGCGTTTCGGCGATCATGGTTCTGAGTTCTTGAAGCATTTCGTCCGGTTCTATCAGGATGAAGCGCCCGGCTTCGTAATCGTCGTGAAGCGGCGTCCCCGGAATGAGCATCAGGCTGAGCGCGCCCACATACTCCGGATCAATGGCGCTCAAAACCCTGCCGGTTTCACGGGCGTGAATTTGCGAGCGTTCTCTTCCGGCGATTCCGAGCAGCACTGTCACGGATAATTTCATCCCCGATGTTCTGGCTTTTTGTCCCATCTGAATCATTTCATCGGACAATGCGCCTTTGTGAATGGCTTTCAGCGTAACATCATCGCCGGTTTCCAGCCCCATGTACAAAATGCCAAGTCCCAACGATTTCAGGGTTTCGAGTTCTTCAGGGGTTTTCAGTTTCAAGCTTTTGACGTTGGCATAGGCGCCGACACGCGTCACCCAGGGAAGCTGTTTCCGAATATCGGTTAAAATGGATATCAGCCGTTTTTGAGGAATGATCAGCGCGTCGCCATCACATAAAAACACCCGACGCTGGCGCTGACAATATTGCGCCGCAAAGGCGATATCCGCCTGAACAATCTCATCGGACTTGATTTTAAAGCGCTCTCCCATATAGGCGCCGCAAAACGTACATTTATTTCGCGAACATCCCACCGTCACCTGGAGCAGGATGCTGCCGGCTTCGCTGGGAGGCCGGATAATCATTCCTTCATAATGCATTCAAAAATTTCCTTCATTTTTTCACGGTAATGGGTGTTCCCTGAACCCCCGCGTAAAAGACGATGATTTCAGCGGGCGTTGTCCCTTCGTTTTTTCCGTAATGCCACTTGTTTACAAGCTCGACGATGGAATCTCCCGCTTTCAGATGCAGCATGTGATGGTCTTCAGATTCAACGGTCAATTCGCCTTTCAGCAGCACGCCGGCGTTGATGACCGGATGCTTGTGCCACGGCAGTTGCGTTCCCGGCGGAATTTCTATGCGCAGAATTGAGATTTCGGGTTTTCCTTCCGGATAGTTCGGAAGCGGCGCACCATCCCAGCTCGAGCTTGTCCTGGTCAGAACCTTCACCTGGGCGTCTTCGGCCAGAACGTGACCAAATGTCAGAAGCAGAATCGCCACAGCTCCCAATACGCCATAACCAACTTTTTTATAACCTTTTATTTTCACGACGCCCCCTGTGGTTAAAAACGTTCCGTCAATTTGTCTATCAAAAACGTGCTTTCGCGCATGGCCTGCTCGCTGAAAGGGCCAAACCATTCGGCGATTTTTCGAAATTCTTGTTGAAACAGGTTTTTGTCGCCCCGCTCCAGCATGTCCCGGTTTTCGTTCAGAGATGTCAGAAAATCTTGAAGCAGTTTCCGGCGTTCCGGAGATGCGAAAATAATCTCGGAATACAACGAGGGATCCTGTGCGAACAAACGGCCTACCATTCCCAGTTCGAGCCGGTATATGGGGCTTGAAAACTCCAGGGTTCTGGCAAGCGACACCCTTTGCCGGTTCAGAAACTGGCCGAACGCAAATGTAGCAAAATGTCGCAGGGCCTGGACAATCCCCATGACATCATCATGCTCCCTGGCATCGGAAGGAACGATGATGCCGCCCCAGGCGGTGAACTGATCCAGTATCCACTGGCAGGCCTCTTCATCACGTCCTGCGGTGGCGACGATGATCTGCTTATCCAGGCTGGATGTGGAAGGCCCGAAGAGCGGGTGCAGCCCAACCACCGGCCCGGTGTAAGATTCCAGCATCACTGCCAGCGGCTGTGTCTTGACGCTGGTAATGTCGCACAGTACGGTTTCCGACTGCAAGAATGGGCTGATATTCCGAATAACGCCGCATGCCATGTCAATGGGAACGCTGATCATCACCATATCCACATGAACACACAGCGACGCGGCATTGGGCCAGTCTTCGACATCCAAAATACGAACTTCATAGCCGGCGCGATGAAAACAGTTTCTGAAAAAACCGCCCATCCCGCCTCTGCCGCCGACAATCAGCACAACGCCGCCCGGACGAATATTTTTGAGCGCCAATTGACGGGTTTGTTCGATGCGGGATCGGTGAATGATAGTTCGATAAATTTCCTCGATGCAGTCCGGATTCAATCCGGCGCTTCGGGCCTGCTGGCGCAGTTTCGAGATGAGATCTTCTTCTCTGGCAGGATGATAGACCGGCAGGTTGTGGGCCTTTTTGAAATCCGCCACACGCGACACCACCTGCTGCCGATCCGCCAGCAGGGAAACGATTTTGTCGTCAATATCATCTATTTCACGGCGCAGATCGGACAGCGCCCGGGTTATATCGTTCATAAAATTTTAGATTTAAAGTGGTTATAAAGATAACTGGTTATACCTATTGAATATTATTCAAGCGATATCATCACAAAAAAAGCGGGGGTATCGCCCGGCACATGACCTGCATTGCCCATCCTACCAGAAGCCCACACCGCATAACAATACATTTCTCGTTGTATTCAGGCGTTCAGGCGCATGTCAGCCAACTGCCTCACCGTATGAAAAGTAACAGATTTTCGCTGGCTTATTCTGCAAGAGGGATGCAGACAGTAAATTCCACCCCACCCGCAACATTGCGCGCCGTGATGCCGCCGTTCATGTTGCGCTCCACAATCATTTTGGACATGTACAGGCCAATACCCGTTCCCTGCGGACGGGTGGTGAAGTAAGGGTCAAATATCTTTTCTATGATATTTTCTGGAATGCCGCCACCGTTATCCCGCAGCACAACGCATCCCATATGGCCTGTTGTTTCGATGAAAATATCCACCCTGCCGGCAGCGCATTGTTGCGCCATAATTGCGTCCCTGGCATTGGACAACAGATTGAGCAGTACCTGAGAATATTCGTTGGGAATCCCCAACAACTGTGCATCCCGTCCGGTTTCAAGATTAATGGCGATATTATTGTTTATAAAACTGGCCTGCACTAAAGAGATTGCCATTTCGACCTGACGTTGCGCAGAAAATGCGGATATCACTTTGTTCGGACGAAAAAAATGAAAAAAATCGCTGATGGTGGAAGACATTTTCTGAATGAGTCGGTGACAGTCCGCAACCGCTTTATCCATAAACTCGGCGTCCAGTTCGTTGAACTGATACGCATCCTGGATATTGGTGACGATCAGCCCAAGCGTATTCAGCGGTTGCCGCCACTGATGCGCGATATTGCCGATCATTTCTCCCATGGCCGCCAGCCGGTTCTGCTGAATGAGGGTCTGGTCTTTCTGGCGCAGTTCGTTCACAGCGTCTCGAACGCGTTTCTCCAGCGATAAATTCAAAGCTTCGAGTTGCTGCTGTTTGACCTGAAGCGCTTTCTGAGCCTGTTTGATCTCCGTAATGTCGTGCCCCGTAACCACAGAGCCAACAATTTCACCTTTTTCATTTCGGATAGGAGCGAAGTTGTAATTTCCTACCCAGGTTTCACCCGTATCTTTACGCCGCAGCAAGTATTCGACATTGACGCCGCTTTCCCCTCTGAGCGCCCGTGAAACCACCCACTGTTCCACAGGCGCCAGAGACCCGTCCGCCATAAACACATCTATAAGCGCGGGGTATTCCGCCAGGGTTTCGGCGCATTGATCCTTGCTTGTGAATTTATGAAACGTCGCGAATGCATCGTTGAAGTGGGTGAACCGCCCTTTGTTATCGGAAATGAACACGGCGTCGCTCATGCTGGACAGAGCCGCTTCCAGTATCGTCCGGTTTTCCAAAAGTTCTTTTTCGGCCTGATGTTGTGACAGAGCAATGGCCAGTCTATCGGCTATTTTTTCAAAATGAACGATCATATCGGGTGTAAAACGATCAGGCTGGTGATCGTTGAGCTGAATCAACCCAAAAACCTGCATATCGGTGTGAATGGGGATTAATGCCACGGATTCATAGCCTGCGCCATTGCATCGGTTCCGGGTGCGCGCCTGCCGATCGCTCTCTGATGTAGTGGCAAGCAGGTTGGTGGTAGAATTGGAACAGAAACTGCCGCCAGCCGTAAAGAACGATTTGGCGGGATTAAAACGGCCGCACAGCACATTGCCGCACATGCAATCAAGCATGGGGTCGCCTTTGGCGTCGCGACGGATATTGCCATCTGGTCCGAAAGAGCAGAGATTGCTTTCCAGCCGCACGAATTCAAGAGGGAAACCGCGTGTTTCATAGTATGGGTAGTCGTCTCCGTCTTTCAGACGAATACCGATGGCCTCGCAACCGGACCATTCATGCAGGGACGAGGTCAACTGAGATATATTTCGGGAAAAATTTGTTGGCCGATTGATCAAATCAAGCAGATGCGCCGTCAGTATCTCCTGTTCTTTCTGGAACTTGCGATCGGTAACATCTGTTATTGTCATGCGGCACATAGGCGTGTTTTCGTTATTCTGCGGCAGAAACGCCGACACTTGCGCCCAGAACCACGTATTATCCATTTTCAGCATTCGCAGTTCGAATGTTTGCGTCTGACGAGTTTCAAAGAGTTGTTGGTGATGCCGTTCATAGTCATCCAGACTCCTGGAATGAATGAACCGGGTGATCGGTTGATATATCAGGTCGTCTTGGGAAATTTTCAGCAGGGTGACCGCAAAAGGGTTGGCTTCAAGAAGCAGTCCCTGTCTGTTGACAACGGCATAGCCCAGCGGGGCCAGATGGTAGAAATCGAAATATCGCTCTTTTTCAGCGACCAGTTCGCTCTGTATCTGGTGCAGTGCTGCGTTTTGCGTTTCCAGCTCGATCTGGCGACTGTGCAGCGTGCAAAGTAATTGCTGGAGTTCCCCCGGTTCGAAGGCTTCCAGTTTTAAATTCTTCCATGGCTGGAGTTCTTCGATGGTTCTGTCGCCCTGAGCGGGTTTAGCGCTGTTTGTGCAGGCTGTG
>JAJYBO010000203.1 GCA_021778975.1 Deltaproteobacteria bacterium | reverse complement strand
GCGTTCCATTTGTACTTCTGGGAATCTGGCTGGCGGTGCGGGCCACAAGAAATCACAGTTGACGACTTCGTAAAAAGTCCGGATGCTGCGTTGCGCTGCATCCTTCGTCGTTGCGGCGTACCATAACCCCGATAATCTTGAAATCATCCTCCAAAGATACTATGATGGTCCATTATGGATTCACAGAGAGGTAAAGCTATGAAAGGTGAGCATCTGATCGCCTGTCATGACTGCGATCTTCTTCATCGGGTTTCTGAAGTTTCCGAAGGCATGAGTGCTTATTGTTGCCGTTGCGGGGCGCTACTGACACAATCCAAAAGCAACAGCGTAGAGCGGTCTCTGGCGCTGGCCTTTGCAGGGCTGGTGCTGCTGATTTTGGCCAATTCGTTTCCCTTTCTGGGGTTCAAAATTCAGGGACAGTCTCGCCATGTATTGCTGCTGACCGGCATTCGACAGTTTTATATGTCCGGAATGCCCTGGATAGCCCTGCTTGTCCTGTTTACCACGTTTATCGCACCATTGTTGCAGATTCTTCTGCTGACCTATATTCTCCTGCCATTGTATGTCGGGATAAAACCGCCGGGGATGTTCATACTGTTTCGGTGGATGCATAAGCTGAATTCGTGGAGCATGATGGAAGTTTTCATGGTGGGTGTCCTGGTGTCCATTGTCAAACTGGCGAAAATGGCGGAGATCATTCCGGACATCGCGCTGTTTTGCTTTATGGCGCTCATTTTTGTTCTGGCGGCCTGTATGACATCCTTGGATCCGCATCAGATATGGAAAGAATGGAAAACGTCCTGACATCAACAACAGCGGTCACCGCCAAAGCGGCGCGGCTCTTAAGTTGCCCGGTATGTCATTTGCTGGTTCGAATGCCTCCGGAAGGGGAAGATAATGGCCCCTTCGGCAAATGCCCGAGGTGCGGAGAGACATTGTATCTGCGAAAGCCGGACAGCATTGCGCGCACATGGGCGCTGATCATTGCGGCCCTGATCTGTTATGTACCGGCCAACCTGATACCCATCACTTCCGTAACGTCTCTGGGAAATGTACAGACCGACACCATTATGAGCGGTGTAATGTATTTTATCGCGACCGGAATGTGGCCCATCGCCCTGATTATTTTTACCGCAAGCATTTTCATTCCGGTTCTGAAACTGGTCATTCTTTCTTTTCTGGCAATTTCCGTACAGTGTCGTTCCGGGTGGCGTCCTAAAGACCGGACACGGTTATACCGCATCGTCGAAACGATTGGGCGCTGGTCCATGGTGGATGTTTTTGTGGTCACCATTCTGGTGGCGCTGGTGCATCTGGGCGCGCTGGCCAATGTAGAACCTCGAAGCGGCGTCATTTATTTTGCCGCTGTCGTGATCCTCACCATGTTTGCCGCCATGGGTTTTGATCCCAGATTGATCTGGGATACAAAGGAACCTCAAGATGAATGTGAATATACCCCCGGAATCCGATAACGACGATATTCCGCAGCCTGTCATTCGTTCTCGCAAGCGCCGCATATCCATCGTGTGGATCATTCCCGTCATTGCGGCGCTGGTTGGAGGCTGGCTCGTCTATAAGACCTTTTCTGAAAAAGGTCCCGACGTTACCATTACCTTCAAAACCGCCGAAGGACTCGAAGCAGGCAAAACCAAAATCCGTTACAAGGATGTGGAAGTCGGACAGGTGACGGCGCTGTCGTTGAGCAAAGATTTTTCCAAAGTAGTGGTAAAAGCCCAATTCGTAAAGGGCGCAGAGGCATATCTATCTAAAAACACAAGATTCTGGGTAGTTCGGGCCAGAATTGCCGTCCAGGGCATTTCCGGTTTGGGAACTCTGTTTTCAGGCGCTTATATAGATATGGATCCGGGAAAACCAGGAAGCCCCGAATACAATTTCAAAGGGCTGGAAGAACCGCCCATCGTAACGACGGTAGATCCGGGACGTATGTTTGTCCTGAAAGCGGAACGCAAAGGGTCTATCGAGATCGGATCGCCGGTTTACTATCGTCAGATTATGGTCGGAAAGGTAGTCGCCTACAGTCTTGCACCGGATGGTTCCAGTATTCTGTTCAAAATTTTTATCAACGCCCCCTATCATGAATATGTCCGTCAGAACACACGGTTCTGGAATGCCAGCGGCTTTGACATGAAACTCGACGCTCAAGGGTTTCATCTTCAAACGGAGTCGTTGATGTCCCTGATGGTCGGAGGCATTGCGTTTGACGTTGTGGACAATTACGAAACACCAAAAGAGGCTGCTTCCGAAGACACGGTTTTTACCCTCTTCGCGGATCGGGAAGCCGCTCAGAAAAAGGACTATCCCGAAAAAAAGCTGTTTATTCTAAATTTCAATACGTCGGTTCGGGGCCTTTCCCCCGGAGCGCCCGTCGAGTTCCGCGGCATCCAGATCGGTGAGGTGTTGGATCTGAAGCTGGAATATGATAGCGTCCGCAGAGCGTTTGAAATACCGGTTCTGATCATGATCGAACCGGGACGGATCAGTCTCAAAAAAGGCAGAGGACAGCACAGTTTCAAAAACATCATTGATTATCTGGTGGCCAAAGGGTTATGCGCGCAGCTTCAGACCGGAAATCTGGTAACCGGTCAGCAGTTCGTGGCGCTCGACTTTTTTCCGGATTCGCCCCGAACGCCGGTTTCGTACCATGGCGACTACCCGACCATTCCCACCCTTCCGACCCAAATCGAAGAACTCGGCACCAAGATCAATCATGTCGTAGATAAGCTGGACAGACTGCCGATTGATCAGATCGGCAAGGACTTGAGGGACACCATTCACAGTGCGAAACGCGTTATTGGTTCTCCGGAACTCATCAAGTCCCTGCGGGCCATAGGGCCTGCCATCTCCGAACTTCAGGCGTTAATCAATGGGTTACGCACCCATACCACGCCGGAAATTGATGCGGTGCTGAAACAGGCCAGTCTGTCACTGGCCGCATCACAGGCGGTTTTAGAAAAGGATTCGCCGATTCAATACCGCATGAAGGATGTACTCGAAGAACTTTCAGACGCGGCCCGTTCTCTGCGTGTTCTGGCGGATTATCTTGAAAGCCATCCCGAATCCATTCTCACCGGAAAAGGAAAGGAAAAATGAATCGTGTATGTCTGCCGATTCTTCTGATATTACTGGTAATGTCCGGCTGCTGCTTCAACAGTCCATCGGCAAAATACTACACGCTCGGCGCCATGCAGTGTTCGGAAAATGGCAAAACCGAAGCACAGACGTCCCGATTTACGGTCGCGGTGGGGCCTGTCATTCTTCCGGATATGTTGAAGCGCCCGCAAATCGCGGTCCGAACCGACAACCATCGCATGGTTTTTTCAGAATTCCATAAATGGGCAGGGTTGCTTAAAGATGACATCAAAAGAGTTCTGACGGAAAATTTGAACAGCCTGCTGGCGTCAGAAGGCGCTACCGTATTTACGGATGACACGCTGATGGAGCCGGATTACAGGGTGGTTGTGAACATCAACCGCTTCGATGGAAAACCAGGCGATAGTGTCTGGCTAGACGCCGTCTGCACCCTTAAAAATACCAGACGGCAACATGACACGGTGTTCCGTTATCAGGTAACGGAACAATGCCCCGGTCAGGATTATACGGATCTCGTACGCGCTCAAAGTCTTGCGATCACGGATTTGAGTCGTGAACTGGCCAATAGAATCAATAACATCCTCAACAGATGAAAGATGCAGCGCAACGCAGCATCCGGACTTTTTACGAAGCCGTCAATGATTAACAACTATCCATTTGTGGATAGTTGTTATCCAGATCGTTTGATATTCTCAATGCAGTCAATAAGGACAATGCGGTTTGCAACCGCTTGGAGCATATTGGCATTTAATTTGCTTATAGATATCGGATTTTTGGGGTTCAAGAATGCAGCACAAGTGTTGCGGTTCAGACATTTTACAAAATCGTCAATGGCTAAAAAGGCGAGGTGTAACCATGAAAAAGATTGTACTGATATTTATGATGATCCTGGGGGTTATCGGCGTTTGGGAAGGAAATTCATATGCACGCTGGCATCATCCGTGGGGAGGGCCGTACTGGGGACATCCCTGGGGAGGCCCGTGGCGCCCCGGAATATATTGGGGGGGACCGGCCATTGTTGTGGATCCATGGCCCAGACCCTATTATCCGCCCGCGCCTCCGGTAGTGGTTCAGGAGCCGCCGGTATATATTCAACAGCCGGCGCCGCCTGCCGACAAAGGGTACTGGTATTATTGTGAGAGCGCCAGAGCTTATTATCCATATGTGAAGGAGTGCCCGAGCGGCTGGATGAAAGTGGTGCCGCAACCAGCGCCACCGGACAAATAAGGGAGGTATTTCCATGAACAGATTGCAAAAATTCCTGATTGTGATAGCCGCCGGCTGGATGATGGGAGGGTGCGCCACGATTCCCCCCGGCCCCAGCGTGATGGTGCTGCCAGGCGCCGGCAAATCCTTTACGGCGTTTCGCGCCGATGACCAGGATTGCAGGTCTTGGGCAGAAACCCAGACTGGATGGAATGCCAATGACACGGTCAATCAGAATATCGCTGCGGGATCCGTTATCGGCACCGTGGTGGGCGCGGGATTGGGCGCTGCAATTGGCTCAGCTTCCGGTAATATGGGCGCGGGCGCGGGCATTGGCGCCATCAGCGGGCTGATAGGCGGGGCCGCTGTATCTTCCGGACAGGCGCAGACGTCTGGTATGGAGGTTCAACGGCGCTACGACATGGCGTATCAACAGTGCATGTATTCCAAAGGCAACCAGATTCCCGGACACCGGAGCAGAAGACCATCTTACACGCCGCCGCCCCCGCCTCCGGCCGACTACCCGGCGCCAGCTCCATCGGACGGCGTCTATCCACCCCCGGATTGAGGTCGGGGGTGATGTTCTATTGCAGTATCGAGGCGGGCCTATCCCCGCCTCTTTATGTTTTGAAGGGGTTGATGCAGCCGGGTTCAATGAAATCCTGACGCGACGCCTCAGGGTTTCTCCATCGGCAACGACGCCAGAAAAGGCCCCGGAGGTTCTGTGACCGGTTCGTCAGGATGCAACGTCGCCAGTTCATTGAGCGCCGCCCGCACTTCTTTGGCGCCTTTCTGAAAAACGGCGCGAACAATTTCGTAATCGTCCCGCGTATCCGCAATGGAATAACGTCCACCACTTTTTTCCAGAAACTCCTCCACAACGGGCCGAATCAATTCCCAGTTATCCTGACGCGTTTGTGTCTTGAGCGAGGTCAGACCGTTTAAATCCTGCAACTGCTTGTTCAGAAAGTGTTTTTCGGAAAACCTCCATATCCCCAGACACCAGGCCAGAAAACACACCACTGTCACGCCGCTTCCGGCCCACAGCAGACCGATGGGGTTTCCCATCAGACCGGATACGATCAGCACCCCCAGCACAATACATGCAACCGTAAGACTGATCATACCGCCTGCAGCGAAATGTTTGATGCGATACCGGATATACCTTTTACGAAAATTGATCAGGGCTTCCAGGGTGTGGCTCAGGCACTCCGAGTGTGTTTCGACAAACGCCGCCAGATGATCCAGCCGGCGCCGGGGTGCTTCCAGCACGGCGTTTTTAAGTTCTTCACGCTGATTTCCGATGTAGCGGAGGTAACCGGGGTCGCCATCCGTCCGATAA
>JAJYBO010000202.1 GCA_021778975.1 Deltaproteobacteria bacterium | reverse complement strand
CATCTTTCAGCCGGAGTGCAGCGAACTCTGAATGACTGACGGCGGTACTGTTGGACACACTGGCGAAAACTGCAAACGTGTGATCCGCAGAAAAAAAATTACGCCATTCGATGTCAGAACCTTTCCGGTAGATGTGATCGGCGTTTTTACATACAAATGTGGTCAGCGGCGCAATAACCCGGGTGATAAACCGGGATTCATAGTTGATCCGGTACATTGCCGGATGGCTGGCGTTGAAATGCACGCCACGATAGGCTGGACGAACGTTCTCGGCTCCCAGAGCCGCCAGTTCCTCACAACCCATGCCCGTCATATCGTCGGCGATCTGGGCGAAATATTCCTGGTTCAATTGATAATCGTACATGATTAGAAATTTGCTTTCGATTGTTGGACACATGGGGATATCAGGTGCGGCCGCATGGCGGATTCCAGGCGACGCCGGCAGTTCTCCATGTCTGATTTTCCCCTGGCATCGTTTACATAGTGAGGTTCTCCGAATTGGACCTGGAGCCGGGCAAAGGGTTTGGGGATCATGAACCTGTCCCAGCTTCTGAAAAACCACGCTCTGTCCGCGGACAAATAAACGGGAACAACGATGGCGCGGGTTGCCTGGGCCAGCATGATGGTTCCGGATTTAACGATGCCTGCCGGTCCCCTGGGGCCGTCAACAATATGGGCAGCCAGCCGGGAGCGTCTGAGCTCCCGGATAATACCCATCAGTGCTTTGACGCCTCCCCTGGAAGATGAACCGCGGACAGGCCGCCATCCGGTGCGCTGACAGAGACCCGCACCGATATCGCCGTCATTGCTCTGACTGATCATCAGGGAGGGCGACCATCTCCGGTGACGGTACAGATATGCCATAATGGGCAGAAACTGCTGATGCCAGCAGCACAACAGCACACTTCCACCGTGCTTGAGGTGTTGCAGCCATGTTGTTTCGTTCACAGCCGTAACTCGAAACGTATAAAAATAGAGGCGCAGGATAACGTGTACAATATCCAGAAAAATATCCGATTTAATGATCGGGTTGGTGTTGACAGCCATAGCTATCTCCTTCTGTCAGTTGGAATGGAGTATCAGCCGGTCTCCCGGATGGATGGGCTGATCCTGCCGCAAGTGATTCCATTGCCGCAGCGACGACAGCGGAATGCTCAGCCGCGCAGCGATTTCAGACAGCGAATCGCCGTTTTTAACAACGTACACCCTGTCCGATACCACCTGCGCCTGCAGAGTCTGCAATTGCTGGTTGAGTCGTTCCTGGAATCCGGCGGTTGCACCGCGCGGGATGGAAATTGTCAGCGACCCCATGGGAAGATAATGACCGCGAATTTCGGGATTTAAATCCTTGATGGCTTTAAACGTCGTCTGCGCCGCACGGGCAACAGAGAGCACCGGCGTCCGTTGCGGCAGATTCAGCGATACGCTGTCGAATTCCTGCGGAGGGTATAAATCTTCGGGAGACATGATAAATCCGTATTTTTCAGGATTGCTCAGAATCAGCTTGGCCGCCAGGATTCTGAAAACATAGCGCTGTGTTTCCTGATACAGGTAGAGGTTGTAAAAATCGCTGGTATCCTGAAGCTGAATTTCCCGCTTCAGCCCCTGCTCCCCCATGTTGTAGGCGGCTGCAGCCAGCGTCCATGAACCGAAATCATCATGGAGCTTTTTCAGATACGTGATGGCAGCCTGAGTCGAAGTCATGATGTTTCGACGGGCATCGATATCCTCTGTCACCCCCAGACCATAGCGTTCGCCCGTATCCTTGATAAACTGCCAATATCCCACAGCGCCCTTGGGAGAGCCGGCCAGTGCTCGCAAGGAACTTTCGATGATGGGGATATATTTGAGGTCATCCGGAAGATTGTCAGCCTTCAGCATGTTCTGAATATAAGGCAGATATCTGTTGGAACGTTTGATCCACAGAATGGTCTGATCCCGGTCCCAGAGCATGATCAGAAGTTCTTTTTCGAGGCGCTCGCGGGCATCGAACGTATTCAGCGGCGCGGGTTCTCCGCAAAAATCCAGAGGGGGCTTTACCCGGACACTGACCACCAGAGAAGGAATTTCCTCCATTGCGGGCGCATCTCCGGGCTGCGCATGCCCGTAGGCGCCCACGCACAAAAAAGACAGCGCAATCAATATTTGTATCACCGAACGTCGCATGATATGATGATTCTCCTATGATGATGAATACAAAAAGCACCCCAAACGTGGATGCCGCGGAAATCTCCCGGTTCGAATCCCTGTCGCAGGACTGGTGGAATTTACGCGGCGATTTCAAGGCGCTTCACGATATCAATCCGGCGCGTGTCCGTTATATTGATGACCGCAGCGCCATTCGGGGCAAGACGGTTCTGGATATCGGGTGCGGCGGGGGCATTTTGTCCGAAGCGATGGCCGTCCTGGGCGCCGCCGTCACAGGAGTTGACCAGGGAGAAGCCGCTCTGAACGCCGCTCGCCGGCATCTGAACACAACAGGACTTCACATAACCTATTTACATAGCACGGCGGAAGCTCTGGCTGCAACCCGATCTTCCTGTTTCGATGTCGTTACCTGCCTCGAGATGCTGGAGCATGTTCCGGATCCGCTCTCCGTCATCACTGCGGCGCATACGCTGGTAAAACCCGGGGGCGACATATTCTTCGCCACCCTCAACCGGAATTTCAAATCCTTTATTCTGGCGATTGTCGGCGCGGAATATATCCTTCGGCTCATGCCCATCGGCACCCACACGCACCGGCGTTTTATCAGACCTGCGGAAATGGCGCAATGGATTCATACGGCGGGACTTGATCTTCAGGACATGACGGGGCTGCACTACAACCCGTTTCTTCGCACCTGCAGGCTGGGCGGCGATCTGGATGTCAACTATTTGGTGCATGCCAGACGCCTTTGTACAATTGCCAGTGATCCAGAAAACGACGTTTTACACGGCTATCAAGGTTGAAGCGATTGTCAGCACATTTATACAACCCTGTTCCTGAAATGTTCCGGATTTCTATGTAAATGTGCCACTGCCGTAATCAGAATCAAATCTGATTCAACCACATTAAGCAGTGCATACGGAAAAGCCTTCATAATACAACGTCTTGTTCTTTCACCTATTTTCGGCCATGCATCAGGCATAAATCTAATACGTTCGATAGTCTCCCCTATTTCTTGAAAAAAGCGGAGCCCCAGTCCAGGTAATTGATGATCGTAAAAGCCTACCGCTTCATCCAACTCGATACTTGCAGAAGATATTAAACGGACCTTCAAGACTGATATCCCTTTTGGATTTTATCCCATTCAATTGCCTCGAGTTCCCCCCTTTTATAGGCATCATAACGTGCTTCTGATTCGGCAACCCAACACTTTTCAATATCCGGATCAGGTTTATCCAAACTGAATAGAATTGCTTCGATAAGCTGAATCCTGTCTATAGGTCGTAAGCCAATAGCTTTCTTTGCCAATTGATCAACGGATTCCATCAGTTTCCCTCCATTTTTTCATAATACAGCCAATTTTCGGCGCGGCATATCTTCTCCATCATGCCCATCGGCACCCACACCCACCGGGTATTTTATCAAACCTGCAGAAATGGCGCAATGGATTCACACGGCGGGGCTTGATCTTCAGACCATGACAGGATTACACTACAACCCGTTTCTGCGCACCTGCAGGTTGGGCGGCGATCTGGATGTCAACTATCTGGTACATGCCAGACGTCTTGCTGAAGTTCAACGGCTGAACTATTGCTGAACGCAGTCATGCCATTTTTATTTTTCACTTTAAGCCTCTTTTCATGAACCTCAGTTACCATACAACCGACATACATGACAGCCAGCAAATAAATGATCGGCCTGAATGGAATCATATATCTGGGCAACGGAACAACTATGTGGAAAAAAGCGAAATAAAAAATCGTCACCCAGGCAATTCCTTTCAGGTAAATGCTTTTGCCCTAAAACATGCAATAATATATATTTATTATTCGACATCTAACTTAATTTATGCTATATTTGCATCAAATAACACATAATTAAGAGGCACCAACATGATGCGAAGCTTCCATGTCCAATTTTCCGAAAAAAACCTGACCGGCAACGCCGGACTCGTCCACTTGGGCCGCTTCATCGACAAGCTCGGGCTTAGCCAGGCTCTCGAAGATGGCTTATCTATTGAGCGCGGAGCCAACGCAAAATACAGCGTGGCTGACACCGTTTTGATTCTCGCGCTGGGTGTGCTGGCCGGAGCTAAACATCTAAGCCATTTAGTCATTCTACGCTACGACTCGGCTCTTCGTAAGATTTTCAAATGGGACCAATTCCCGGATGAAACCACTTTCGGACGGATATTTCGTCTCTTCTCTCAAAAGAATTGCAAAGAGCTTTCGGATGTGGAATGCGCTATTCGAAAGAAAGTATGGTCAAAAAAATGGTTTGCCAAAATCACTCTTGATATGGATTCCACCGTAAGAGGCGTTTACGGGAACCAGCAAGGAGCAGAGAAAGGCTATAACCCAAAGAAAAGGGGGCAAAAAAGCTATCATCCCCTGCTGTGCTTCATCGCTGAAACCAGAGAGTGCCTCAACAATTGGTTCCGCTCGGGAGGCGCCTATTCTGCCAACGGATGCGTGGAATTCATGAAGGAGTGCTTTGCAAAGCTCCCCAAACATGTTTCCCATATAGAGGTACGTGGCGATAGTGCTTTCTTTAATGGAGACCTTTTTGACTTCATTGAAGCGAAAAGCAGCACTTACATCGTCAAGGTAAAACTCAAAGGATTGGTTCAGCTCCTTGAGAGACAATCATGGTACAAGGCAAAGAATAAGCCCGGATACGAAACCGCCGAATTCACCCATATTTGCACGGGCTGGAAAAAACCCCGCCGATTTGTAGCAGTTCGCCAAGTTATCGAAGTAGAAGCCGCTGACAATTCTTTGTTTCCGGATATGCCCAATACCGAATACGACTACTTTTGCTACTGCACGAATCTGGATCTGACCCCATGGGAGGCTCACAAACACTATGGCAAACGGGCCGCCAGTGAAAACTGGATTGAGTGGTGCAAAAGCCAGATGGCTTCCGGTAGCATTTTAACCCAGGATTTTTGGGCCAATTCCGCAATTTTCCAGTCCTGTATCCTTGGATACAATCTGATGGTTTGGATGATGCTGCTGACCCAGGAAGATGGCTTTAGCGAAGAGCCCAATACCGTCCGAATGAAACTGATTCATGTAGCAGGTCACCTCTTGACAAGGAGCCGACAGTATTTCCTGAGATTGGATAAAAACTTTGCTTTCAAAGAACGATGGATCGAGCTTGAAAACTCGATCCTTGCGATGGCATTCACATAATGAAATGTTTCGCCCTAAAATTATAGAGAGATAGAAACCTCCATGGCGGAGATTGAGGAGAGGTGCGCTCTCATTAGTCAGAGTGCGCCCACTGGACTAAATTTTAGAGATAAAAAACCATGCGCTCACCTTAATCTACGCAGAATTTTGAGATCGCCCGTCAATTTTTAGCAGCCCGGCGGCAAAAATCGCTGAGGTTGCTGTACCGAAGGTGTATTTTTTTAACCCTACAACGATAAATAATATTGATTAATCGCAGATATTCTGCTAACCTTTTGAAAAAGCTATCGAAAGGAGGCAGACATGTTACCTGATTGCAGAATTACAGCTGATCCTTATTT
>JAJYBO010000014.1 GCA_021778975.1 Deltaproteobacteria bacterium | reverse complement strand
TGATAATGGCTGTTGGGGTAATGGCATGGAGCAACTCTATAGCCCATTTAATCATCGTTCATTATCCGTGGAGTGGAATAAGTGGTATTAGCTGGCTGGTTTGCGGGGGATTACCCTGCGGGTTCTGTGGGGTACTGATTCTTATGATGGCAATGGAAAAAGGGTTGATTTCGCATCTCTTATCCTGGGGTTTCTTCCGAGGCTTGGGCGAAATGAGCCTTTCGATCTTTCTCTTGCACCAGATCCTTATACGTTATTACCAATGGCGAATCGAAAACACCACGGACTTGCCGAATTGGTTTTTCTATGGCTATTTGTGGGTCGTTCTACTCCTTGGCTCATATGTTTTGATGGTACTGATCGAGCGTCCATGTCGGCAGTTCATATTAGGGTTGTCTCAACACAATCGGAGAAAAAGAAACTCCCAGCCGGTAGGAAATGAAAACCTTTTATTGGGGACTTCTTCAATAAGTGCATTCGGTAAAGTTCTATCCTCCTGGCTCATCAGAAAGCGGCAACTCCTGCTGACGGTAAGCGCTTTATCAATTCTTTTGATTTTCATAAATAGTTATCTTCCTGGCGCTTTAACGCTTAAGAACGTGATAGACCAAAAAATGGCTGCCAAGATTATCGACAACTGGGACGCGAAGTATCAGCGCATACAATTCGGAAACAAGTTTCTGCTCCGGGGTGCCAATCTTGTAAAAATGCCGGGCAGGATCAAGCTGCAACTAATATGGGAGAGCATGAATGAAGAACGTCTGAAATACTCGGTTGCTGTTCACTTTTTGGATACTGGCGGGAGAATTTTGTCAGGGGCAGACTACCCGCAGAACAGAGGGCATATTTTGGTGCACAATCATACCATCTGGCTGGAGGAAACTGTAATCCCCCTGGAAAAACTTACAGGTGCTTCTGCTATTGGTATCGCACTTTATTCCACCGAAACACGGGAAATTCTTTCGCCTGATCGTGGCGAAAGAGACTGGAACAATCAACGGCTGAAGATAACGTTGCCTGAGCAACCCTGACCGGTCGTAATTTCAATATCAAACCCTCATGAGACGATTAATTCCAATGAAAAATTATTTTCGGAATATTATCAAAAAAATTGTTGCTATTGGATTCACGGAACATACCGAATTCCAAAGAATAATTTCAAAAGAAGTTGAAGAAAATCGTAAAATTATAACAGAACTTTCTGAAAAATTGGAAGGTATTCCTTCAATGATGTGGAATTTGATTCCAGAGCATACCCATTTGAGCGGTAAATTTTTCCCCTATAAAAGTCGAGAGTCTTTTTACTCTGTGTCGAAACAGCATAACGATATAGATAATTATGGAGACCCGGTTATGCTCCCTATCCCTCCGAAACATTTATGGGAAGGATATGCTGAAACTGAAGAGGGGTTTCTTGAAACCGGCAGAGTGCATGTGTCAAGGATGATGGAAATCCTTTCCCAGGATAATTTTCTTATTCAGAAAGACTTCAGAGTTATGGAATTGGGATGCGCTGCTGCAAGGATGCTCAGATGGCTTGCGGATAAGGCTGTCAGCGGAGAGTTCTGGGGCGTGGACATCTGTGCTGAGCATATTATCTGGTGTCAGCAGAATTTGACCCCGCCATTCCATTTTTTTACAACCACAACAGAGCCCCATTTGCCATTTCCGGATGGATATTTCGATTTTATCTATGCGGGATCGGTATTCAGTCATATCAGTGAACTTGCGGATTTCTGGCTCCTGGAACTCAGACGAATTCTTAAAAAAGGCGGCAGGCTATATGTCACCATTCATGATAGAAATACAATAAATAGGCTCTTTGAGACGAATCCCGGTTTTTTCCTCTCCGGGGAACTCATCAAGGTTGATAAAAAAACAAATATTCTATCGACAGAATTTGATATGTTTACTTTTGCGATGTTTTCTAGTGATAACAAGAGAAATCCTAAAGGTGCAATGATTTTTTATGATATAGATTATCTGAAAAAGAAATTGCAGGTTATGTTCACTATCAAATCGATAAACCTGGAAGCCTATGGCCTTCAAACGGCGTTGCTCCTTGAAAAAATATAAATTCTGTCAAAAATAAAATGACTTCTGAGCAATATGCCTAAGATGCTCTGCCCGAACTTATGCATTATCATGCTGTATTAATTGTTTTTTATCGTATCGCAGATTAAAAAGTATTTAATTAAGTAACATGCCGTTATTTCACGAGTTCAACCTTAAAAGCAGGCATAAAACCCTCAAGGGCTGGTTTTGCATTGATGACGATGTCGCCCGGTTTGCTCGACGTCCCATGCGTGCAAGGTACTCCCCAAGCAAGCGGACAATAATATTCAGTTATCCACCACTGAGTCAAAGCAGACGCTGCAGGTTCCAGACCGTATGGGTTGATGAAACCAATGGCGGTGGGCGGGGTGTTGAAAATTACGCGAGTTCCACCATGAGTTTTGGCTGTGTTGATTTCCGTTCTCAGGAACTCGTGCGCAGTTTCAACAGTCGGGACCTTCACCCCAAACGTGAGAATGCCGCCAGCTCCTGAAAGACAAACGAGCAACACGAGAGTAATTTTCCGAATTTTTGGGCCAACCGATGCCGCGCCCAGACAGCCCGCTATAAGAATGAGGAAACCGGATACCTGAATGTATCGGTACGGATAGCGATTGCCCCCCGCTTCTGATGCAACAACAACATAGACGGTAAACGATGCAATATAAAGTGCGATTAAAAAAAGAGCGGGGCGGAGAGAGCAGCCATTCGATTGTTCCCTGGAGCGAACAATCGCTATGACTGCAATGATTATTGCCAGCGATATGAAAATGATAATGGAGTAGTCAACGTGTACCCCACTTCGTATGACATTGATTGCATTGCTGCTGGTGAGCATATTGAAAACCATTAAGTTGAAGCCGCAGAGTGCATCTATGACAGATGAGAATGAGACCGGCTTTTCGACTCCGAATCTGTTTGCCAAATAAGGGTTGTATATAAAAAGTCTATAGAATAGGTACAGAACGCCAAGGACTGCAACGACAATCGAGAATTCAACCAGCAAGTTGCGCAGCTTCGCTTTGTCGTCGGTTTTTACGGCAAAAATGGCCAGGATGGCGATAGCGGCCAGTAAAATCGTTGTCGCCACATCGCCAGTCATAGTGACAAGAACACACATCAACCCACCCAAAATTTGTCTTTTGCGGCCAGTGGTGCAACTGGTATGCAGAGCGAGATATGCTGCGATAAACATTTGAGGCAAGAGTATGTAAGCGGCGTGCCAGAATGTCTGAAACAAGGCAAATGGTCCAAGTAGGCAGCAGCCTGCAATGGCAATAGCAGTGGCGCGGCTGTTGGTCACTGATTTTGCCGCAATAGCAGTAAATAAAGCCGCCAAGCTTGCCATGGCTCCCATAATCCAATAGTAATAACTGAGATTGGTGCCTAATAGTTGATATAGCCAGAAATAAATGGCCCTGGCCAGGCCATATGTACGAAACTCATTGTTCATCGGGTTGTACTGGCAAAATAAAAAATGAATGCGATTGATAAAATGATAAGGTGCTATAAGAGGGAAATAGCCTCCCATGTGGTAGCTATCGTCGTAGTTGAGCGCCGGGTATCGCGTTTCAGCAAATAGGTAGGCCATGACAACGAAGAGAAAGACGAATATCCATCTCAGTCTTTTAGCCTGTTCGATCATTTTCACACAGTGCATCTTCACATTCATTTATTTTTGTTAAGTTGAGGTGTCTTTTTACTCCAACACGCCGATCATGGTGGTCAGGGTTTCGAGATAAAAGAAAGCCAGTAATATGGCTTCCCTCCGACAAAATTGATAGGAACTTCCTTTTATAAAAGTATATGATAATGAAAAGTGTGTCAATTGAATCTGGACAGCAAACTATGGGGTTTCCGCGATCCTTACTCAACTTTTCCGGGGAGGGGGTAAAACGCCGTGGTCGGAAAAAGAGTGGAACAGCATCTATGAGTAAGCTATTAAAATCGCTTCTTTTCGATTCCGTTCCTAATAAAGAAATTGTTGGCGGTAAAGCAGAACATGAGGCGACTATTAGTGAATGTGTTGGTGAACGGGTCGAACAATGACTTGCCTGATATCCACGGGAATATCTACGGCTTATGTGTGGGACACAGGTCAAGATTGAGCCCATCTATACACCATTTCCGGAGATTTGTCCAGATTTTCATTCAACTGTGTAAAATAAATTATCAATAAGACTGGAACAAAATCAACCTGTTGACTGAATAGTGGATACTTGATACTGTCCACTGATCTGGGGAGTGCCTTGCACTCATGGGACGTCGGGCAGACTTGGCGATATAGTCATCAAAGCAATAATTATTCACGAGGGCTTTATGCCTGTCTTTGATGTGGCAGTGATCCAATCGGCAAAATGAGCAATAACTATTATAGAATCTACTGCACGTTAGATGAAAAGTCATTGCTTCCATATACCCCATGGTTCACTGCTATAATCTGCGGTTCTTTTTTGCTTCATCCCTCCCAGTGGGGGATGGCTGAAGGGGGTTAAAAAACGCAATTATGACTGTTCAATGAAAACCATTAGCTTTATACTGCAGGATGAATTACCACAATGAAACTATTCTTGATAAGTTCGTAAAAAAGCCGATCTTCATCTGTTTTTTGGCTATAACACATTGAATTTATAATAAACTGAAATTCAAATTTGAATTTTTTATGAAACCATCAATCTTTGATAAGATATATTTATTTCGAATCAACTCGATAACTCATGAGGCTTATGGCCTTCAGACGGTCTTGTTGCTGCTGGAAAAACAATGAAAAATTCGACTGAATGTCCTTTGCAATACAAGGCAATGATTCCGCATATCATCGTTATTCTATGGCTGATCTTTCTTGGCGCGATGATATGGAAACATACTGTTCAAAGTGTTCAACCACCGCTATACGATTCTTTGTCATATATGCAGAAAGCCATGAATTTCTGGAAGGCTGTGGATCAGGGGAAACTGTTTAATCCCCTGAATATTGAGCCAACGTCGCGGCCACCTGGAACCATTCTGATGTCTTATCCATTTGGGTTCTCATCCGATTATAAGGGGTTTCATTTTCGGTCTGTTTTTTTCCCGATATTGTGCATTGTTTTGGCTGTTTACATGGCAGCAGGGTTGCCCAAGACTCACACAGAGGGGTGGAGCATTGCGGCTTTGGCTATTCTCTTTTCTGCTATTCCGATGTTTTACAATTTTGATTACAATGAAATTAACCCGTCACCATCGTGCTGGGGCCTGGTTGATAACTTTCAGGCCGGCATTGCCGCACTGGCGGCTGCAGGATTTGTAAAAAGCCTGAAGGTGAGGTCTTTAGCGTGGCTGATGTGGGGAGCATTCTGCGGTTCCTTTACACTGTTGATTAAACCCTCTGGCCTTATGGTTATGGCTCTTCTGACAGCAACTGGGTCGGTCGTTGTTATTGTAGAATGGTTGTGGGCAAAGCAACATCAAGAATCCAACTCGAATCTGTATCGCTATGTGATCATTGGTGGAATTCAAACGTTTCTGATTTTTTCCGGTGTTGTTCTCCTCTGTTTTTTTTCAAATTATTTTTCAACACAAAACTTTGCATATGCCAAACAGGCATTGAAAATAATGGGAGATGTGCTGAAAGTTCCACCATCTCAAATTTTCTTTTTTTTATGTCACAGCGCTGGCATCGCATTTGTTTTGTGGGCTCTTGGTACTTGGGTGTTAACTATTGGTTATGGCTTCAGTTCCAAGGATAGAAACAACCCTTTGTCGGCAAAAATACTGGGGCTGTTGCTGAGTGCTCCTGTCATCTGGGGTTTGGGCATCTGGTATTGGCTGGTGGTGCAGGCTGGTGGAAACCAGATCAGGTACTTCTATCCATTTTTTCTGATGGGAGCAATTTGTATGGTTCCGATGTCAATTCAGATTCTGCAGCACAGCCACCGTTGGATTCGTCTGGCAGAATTGCTCCTATGTTTTTTGCCAGCGCTCAATATTGGAATACTGCTGACGCTGAAATATCCATCAGTTCAATGGCAGAGCTTTAGCTGTGTGAATGTCTCTGTTGGACAGGATCGGGAAGAAGTGCATCAGGCTTATACTTTTCTAAATGAATTGAGAAGACGGAATCGGAGTGCGAATCTTTATTCATTTTTTTTAGGCACGCTACCTGATGTTTTTGTAACTGTTGGTTCGTATAATGGAATGATAAAGCCAGGCCTTCCCGTTTTTAAAACAGTTTCAAGTGTAGATTGGGTGGATGGTTTTGCGGTCAGGACGGAACAGCTTGTGGATACTGATTTTATTCTTATTAGAAAAGATTTAGGCGGGCAAGCCGAAAAACTTTTGAGTCGGCCGATTGATACATATGAATCAGAATCTATCGTTTTTCAGGCGTGGCTTTGTGGATTGAACGAAAATGCCGGTGTGAAAGCGGTGTCAGATGGCAGGGTATTGCGGCTGCTTGAAATTGTTGATAGAAAAACGTTTAAAAATGCAGTTGAATCATTTGTGGCGTCGCACTCCTGGCGTCCTGAGTTTATTGCAGCAAATTCGCAGCAGCGTTGATGGAATGAGGCGGCTGTAACTGATTACGCAAAGAATTTGGCGGTGAAAGAAATCAATTTCGGTGGGATTTATGTATTACATGCTTTGTCGCTTCGCCGTGTGGACAAAAGCCTCAAAGTAGAAATATGGTGGGAGGAATTGCGTCATGAAGATGCAAACAATCAGCGGTCTATGTTTTTTCATCTAATTGATCAATCCGGAAAGATTTTGCGCAATCTAAGTGTACCCCTGGATAAGTATTATCCCCCACTCGATAATCGAAAATGGCGTTATGGTTCCGTAACTTTTGAACAACCCCTGCCCAACAAAGCGATTTCGCTGGCTTTTGGGATTTTTCATCCGAGTAATGGCTTTTTGATGCCCGACAAAGGAAACCGTGATTGGGAAGGAAAACGGGTTTTGCTTCCAATACCGTAACGCGCTACTCTGTATATCGGATAAAACGAAGAATGTTCAGTTTTTTTGAATTTGTTCTGATTGGAAAATAATAAATGACGCTACTTGAAAATGAACGTGAAATGTACTGCAGGAAGCGCGCTGATCACTGGAGTAAGTTGGTCAATCGACATGCAGGTTTGCTCTCTTTGTATTATCACAAGCGATTAACAGAAATCTATCGCCATGTGGTCGGTGAATGTGAAAGTATTCTCGATCTGGGGTGCGGCCAGGGGAAGCTTCTCGAAGCGCTCAATCCGAAATGGGGTGTCGGGGTGGACATATCAAGTCAAATGATTGATGAGGCGCGCAATCGCAACCCCAAATTTCAATTTTTCTGCGCGGATGCGCAGACTTGTGATCTGGGGGATTCAACGTTTGATGTCATCCTCCTGTCCGATCTGTTGAACGATCTGTGGGATGTTCAGGCGACCCTGGCACATATCAGACGGTACTGCAATGAACAGACCCGCGTCATATTTAATATTCAAAGTCATCTGTGGGAATATCCGCGGAGACTGGCCGAGCACTATCAGGTTGTTACCCCGAATCTGCCTCAGAACTGGCTGACGCCGATCGATATCGACAACCTGGCCAGACTTTCCGGATACGATCTGATTCAACATTGGGAAGAGATGTTATGTCCGGCACAGATTCCATTCGTGACAACTTTCTGTAACCGGTTTCTAGTAAAAATGCCCTTTTTTAGACTTGCGGCGTTGACCAATTTCTACATCATGCGGCCGATCGATTCAGTGCAGAGATCAACAGAGCCCTCAGTTTCGGTTGTGATCGCAGCCAGGAATGAAGCGGGACACATAACCGAACTTCTGAACAGAATTCCGAAAATGGGATCCAGAACGGAAATTATTTTTGTCGAAGGAAATTCAACGGATGACACCTTTGATACGATTAAAAATGCAATTTCCTCTCTGCCGTCCGCCGATTATCGGTTAATCAAGCAGTCTGGAAAAGGGAAAGGGGATGCGGTACGTGCGGGGTTTGAAATCGCAACGGGCGATATCCTGATGATTCTGGATGCCGACATGACCGTGCCTCCGGAAGATCTGCCCCGGTTTTATGAGGTGCTGACAAGCGGTCTGGGTGAATTTGCCAATGGTGTTCGTCTGGTTTATCCCATGCAGGATGGGGCGATGCGTTTTTTCAATCTGCTGGGCAATAAATTTTTCAGTTGGGTATTCAGTTGGCTGCTGGGGCAGCCGATTCGAGATACCCTTTGCGGCACCAAAGTGTTGTGGGCGCGTGATTATCGCAAGATCGCAGCGGGACGAAGCTATTTCGGGGATTTTGATCCATTTGGGGATTTTGATTTGTTATTTGGGGCTGCCCGACAGCATCTTAAAATCATGGAAGTGCCGATCCGGTATCAGACCAGGCGATATGGAGACACAAATATCCAGCGCTGGCGTCATGGATTGCTGCTTCTTAGAATGGTTCTATTTGCAGCCCGGCGCGTGAAATTCAAGTGAGGTGTTTTTGTGTTTGATCGACTGAAAACCGCTCTGGCCCATCCGCTGACACGGGATCTATCCATAGATGACCCTCAAACCACTGTTTTGCGGGCTGAAATCATTCGTGAAAAGGCATTTTTAAGACGCATTTACCAGACATGGTACAACATGCTGATTGAGAATATTCCTGCAGGAGACGGCCATGTGGCGGAAGTCGGGTCCGGTGCGGGATTTTTAAAAGCATTATATCCGGCTGCAGTCACATCGGAGGTGTTCTATTCGGTTAACGTCGATATCGTCTATAACGCTATGGCGATGCCATTTATAGCGGGGTCTTTGCGGGCACTGTTACTGATCGATGCGTTACATCATGTTCCTGATCCGGGTGCATTTTTCTCTGAGGCCACGCGTTGTGTGAAAAGCGGAGGACGATGCCTGATGGTGGAGCCATGGAACACCGGCTGGAGCAGGTGGATTTATACCCATGTGCATCACGAGCCTTTTGATGTGGGTGGAGAATGGACAATCCCCGTTTCAGGACCGCTTTCCGGAGCCAATGGGGCCTTGCCGTGGATATTGTTCGAACGTGACCGGAATCTTTTTTCCAGACGATTTCCGGAGTGGAAGATTTCAACCATTATACCCATGATGCCGCTGGTTTATCTGTTATCAGGAGGTGTTTCTCTGCGCTCGATCGTCCCGGCCTGGACATATCCCTTGTTGCGCAAAGGAGAAGCATTGTTCGGTTTTGAAAAAAATGCAGCCATGTTTGCGTTGATCATTCTGGATCGTATTTAGGCTTGATGGATATTTTGTCGAGCTTTGAAATGACCAGGCTTTAGCTGCACGCATCGGATATGACGCTTTTATTTTTGTACTGAAGGAATTGCACGGATTTCAATCTTGCGGATACGATACCTGCCGGCAACATTACCTGGGTCAATGCGCAGCCGGTATTCCTGGTTTTTTGGCAATGGGATCGGCAGGAATAACACATTGCGACCTGCCTTCAATGGTGCTTTAATGGAGTCGTTTTCGGAATACGTTTCGTTGATCGACCAGAAGGCTTGAAACATTCCAGCGGCCGGAACATCCATATCTATGAACATTATGGAATCCGAACCTTCGGACGCTCGAACGGAATGTGATGTTCCCAAAGCCGGATCATTGTTGGTGGCGTTAACAACAAACGCATCGCTTTCAATCTTTATCCCGTCGATGTTGACACCGAACATGGCATCAGGTTCATTTATGGGCCATAAAAAAATCGTTTTTCCCTTGGCAAACCGGGCTGAATGGTCCTGATTTTCCCCTGCCTGAATATCGCTGACAACTGAAAATGGCTGATAGGGTGGTTGATGAATATGGTAGGTCACCATCAAAGAAACTGAAGAAACGAAAAGGATTTCAAGAATCACACTCCATCTTGGTTTGACTTTTAGCAGAGGAAGCAATGAAGGGAATCGTCGAACGGATTCATTGCGATCGATTTCTCTTTCAGAGCCATTACGTGATGGCGTTTTAGTCCATAGTCCCATCATAGTCCTGCGGCAAGGACGTTCGATAAACAACCAGATGAGATGAGAGATGATCAAGACAAGCAGCCAATATATTGTATATAAAAACCATCCCGGTATATCCGAAAACGCATGCCGATAGTACTGATAAAAACGCAGCAGAATCGTGTGGATCAGATAAACGGAATAACTGATTTCTCCCAGAAGAACAGCAAAGGGCCATGACAAGACCCTTGAAACCCAACCCATCTCAAGTGCCATTACAAAAATCAAAATGCAAAAAACTATAACGGATCCGCTGGAAGCAATCCAGCTGCTGCCGGCTTCTCCAGCCCAGAATTTTATCAGGGGAAAATGAGCCAGCATCGGTGTATAATGAGTGCTTGCCACTGCCAGGGATAGCGCCATCAATTCCATTATACTGCCGACAATCCGGCTGCCAGAGATCAGGTGGGATGTTTTACGCCAGGCCAGAGCGATTGTCATCCCCATTACAAATTCAAATAGCCTTGCCAGCGGACTGATGTAAACCAATGCGTGTACACTTAACCCTTCAGCCCAATTTTTGTTTGGCAGTTGGAACGCATTGACAACAGCGATCACCGTCAATAACAGCAGAAAGCTAAAACATAGTTTTCTGAACCATGTCTGTTGCCATCGATAAATAAGAAGGGGAAAACACAAATAAAAAAAGAACTCAGTTGAAATACTCCAGGACACGCCGTTAAAGGAGAGAAAGTAATTCCAGAGCGGAACCCAGGAATGAACCATGAAAATATTCGCCAGGATGATCCAGGGGATGCTGTCGCTGATTGTCGGACGCAGCGTCATCGGCGCCAAGATCAATAACAGCAGAAATGATGCGATATGCGCCGGCCAGATGCGAGCCACACGGGCAAGGAGAAAATGACCTCGTTCTCTGGAATTATTTAAAGCCGGATAGACATAGACAAGGATGAATCCGGAGAGAACAAAAAAAAAGGAAACAGCCTGATTTAAAGCAAAAATCTCAGCGATGCCGGTTGTCTGCCCAAATTCTCTGTAACAGTGCCCCACTACAATCATGGCAGCTGCAAAGAACCGGAGCGACGTCAGGGCATTCAGTTTTTTGACAGAATGAGGGGGTAAATCGTTTTGAGTCTTATCCATTTAGCATTTCCCCATTATATTCCCTTGATTTATTGCATCTGCCACAGGTGGTGTCAAGAACAGATTCGTTTGAATCTGCCGACCGCAAAGTATTTCTTGCCCTCACCGAAATCGTCAAAATCAGACAGCCTATTTTGGTTCTAACACTTTCTCCTTTTGTCTTTCGAGAGAAAATGTTATTCTTTTCGAATAATTTCAATGAGTCCGTCCTGTGCCGTTATAAGATGCTATCTTTCTGGAATTTATATGGAATTACAAATTTTATTCCGGCATAAGGATTGACAGGGTTCTCACCTGACAGATATATCCCACGGGAATTTTTTATGAAAATGGGTCATTTTTTTTTGTTTGCGGGCAAGGGTTAAGGGTCAGGATTATGGTTTCAAAATCAGATCCGCTGGTTTCTGTGATCGTCCGGACACAGGACCGCCCGCATTTATTGTCAGAGGCATTGAAATCCATAAAATCCCAGACATACTCCAATATGGAAATCGTGCTGGTGAACGATGGTGGAGAGGATGTACAGCATCTGGCCAAAAGTATTGCCGGGGATATCCCGCTCACCTATGTTTTCCATGAGACCCGTCGCGGCAGGGCCGCTGCGGCCAACAGCGGTCTGGCGGCGGCTCGGGGTCTGTATCTCAATTTCCTGGATGATGATGATATCTTCTATCCCGCCCATATTGAAACCCTGGTGGCCTTTCTGGAGGATCGCAGGGAGACGGTCGCGTATTGCAGTGTTCTGAATGTATGTTACGAGGGAACGATAGAAACTCCGGGGAAGCGGATACGGGAGGAAGTCGTTTTCAATCGTGAATTTGATTCTGACCGGATACTTTTTGAAAACTATATCCCCCTGATGAGCGTTATGTTCTCGATGCGTGTCCTGGAGAAAGTGTCCGGATTCGATGAGTCCATGGATGTTTTCGAGGACTGGGATTTCTGGATGCACCTGTCCCGTTTTTTCGAGTTCCATCATTTGGACAGAATCACCGCTGAATACCGGTTTTACGGCGATCAAGATGTTGAAATGTCCCACCGGCAGAAGTATCGATACGACCAGGCATTGGGCGTCATGTTTGAAAAGGCGATCCCTTATTTAAGCGGCAGAGCCTGGCTGCATTTTTTGAATGAGGGATTGGTCGGGTGGCTGAAACTGCAACAGAAGCAGACTTTGCTGGAACTGGAAAAACTTCGAGAAAGGCATGCTGAACTTCATAATGCACATGACATATGTTCGGCATTGGCCAGTGATGTGCAATCAAGATTGGGTGCACTGCAGAAAGATTACAGCGTATTGGCTGGAGAGATTAACGTCATGCGCCTTTCCCTGTCCTGGCGGATTACTGCACCTATGCGGCGGATAAAACGTCTGTCCGTTTCGTGGGGACTTGCCGTGAGGCAGTTCTGTTTAGGGGCGGTGCGATGGCTTTATCAGCGGCTTCCATTGACTGAAGCCGCCAGCTACAACATGAAATCTTTTTTTTACCAACGATTCGGTTTTTTTTTTCGAAAAACCGTTTCATATCAAATCTGGCTGAATGCAAGAAGCGATATGTACCGGAGCGATTCGTTCATGCGGCTGCCAAACGCTATCCCGCCGTTTGATCCAGATGAGATCATCTGTTTTCCGCAATGCCGGCATCCGGATGTTTCGGTTGTCGTTTCCTTGTTTCATCGAGCGGAAGTCCTGCTTCCCTGCTTGAAGTCTTTATACAATGCGTGTATGGGGCATGCATATGAAGTTATTCTTGTGGATTTGCTGCCGGAGAAGGAACGCCGGATGATTCTGGACAGAATCCAGGGGGCCCAGGTGGTGCCGGCAGGTCATGGGAAGACCCCGGCCGAGATGTGGAATCTCGGAGCAGATGTGGCCAGTGGTCAGTATGTGGCTTTTTTGGCCGGAGGCCTTTTGCCGTTGTCCGGCTGGATGGACGAGATGATTCGCACCTTCAGAGACCAGCCTGAAGCCGGCCTGGTCGGATCCCAGATCCTTCAGCATGAAGGGATGATCTGGGAAGGGGCCGCAATGACGGATGAAGCCGGAAGGACCTGCCGCCTGGGATGCGGGGCACATCCTTTTCAACCCGAATTCAGTTATCTGCGGGAGGTGGATTTTTGTTCGGCAATATCTTTCATGCTCCCGAAAGCATTATTTGAGCAGGCCGGCAGGATTGCGGACAGCGATGGTGATGATCTGACTCGGGTCGGGCAGCGGCTGTCTGTCGCACTCCGATTGGCTGGTCGAAAGACATTATATAACCCCTTGGCAAAAGCGCTTATTTTTTCCAGGCCCGACGAAAATGTCTGGATGCCTTTAAAAGAAAAAAGCGCTGTCTGGAAACGTTTTGATCGCAAGAGCAACCGGGCCGGTGGTGCTTGCGACAAGTATTATCCGGCCGGTAAAATCCTGGTTATTGATATCAGAACGCCGACTCCGGACCAGGATTCCGGTTCGCAGGACATTGTATCCTATTTCAGAATCTTTCGTTCGCGGGGCTTTGAGATTACGTTTATTCCGGCGTCAGATTTTAGGTTCATGGAAAAATATACGCCCGATCTGCAGCGGATGGGGGTGCGATGCCTTTATGCGCCTTTTGTCCGCGGGATAAACGGATACCTCAAGGCCCATGGCCGGAAATATAATTTGGTGATGCTCTACAAAGTGCATTGCGCTGCTTACTGCATTGATATGGTCAGACGTTATTGCCCCCGGGCCAGGATCATATTCAATACGGTGGATCTTCATTTCGTCCGGGAGCAGAGGCAGGCTGAGATCGAGGCGTCCGATGATCTTCTGGAAAATGCCGCCAAAACAAAAGACCAGGAACTTTCGGTGATCCGGAAGGCCGATTGCACTATTGTATTAAGCACCGAGGAACGGGAGCTGCTGCTTAAGGAGCCCGGCATCAGCGTCGGTAAAATTGCCGTCATACCGTTGATCCGGGAGATTCCGGGACGGGCCTGTCCATTTTCCGATAGAAAGGATATCCTGTTTGTGGGCGGGTTTGAGCACCGTCCCAACGTGGATGCCATGCTTTCCTTTGTCCGTGATATCTGGCCCTTGATCAAAAACTATCTGCCGGAACTTGTTTTCTATATCGTCGGAAGCAAACCCCCGAAGGAAATTCTGACTCTGGCCGCAAAAGACGTCGTTGTTACGGGACATATCCCCGATATTTCGCCATATTTCCATGGCTGCCGGCTTTCCGTTGCGCCGCTGCGTTATGGTGCCGGTCTCAAAGGCAAGGTGGCTACCAGCTTGAGTTACGGCCTGCCGTGCGTGGCTACTTCTATGGCTGTTGAAGGATCGGGCCTTGAACCGGGAGCCGATATCCTGGTGGCGGATACACCCGAGGCCTTTGCCATGGCTGTGCAGCGTCTTTATCGGAATGAAGATTTGTGGAATGCGTTGTCCGACAGGGGGTTAGACTTCATGAGGCAACATTTTTCTTTTGATGCCGGACGGCGGAATCTGGAAAGTCTGCTGCGGGATATGAGCTTACGGAGAGGATGATAGCTTCATGCGTGGCTTGGGGAGATATCTTCAGTATTGGAAACATGCTGCCATCGCCTGGGCAAGGTCAGGACGAATTGAGACATGATGGATTTTCAGAAGCCGCCCTCTGTCTTTACTGGTCCCGGGCATACGGATATCTGGGCGGAGAACAGATGCTGTTTTTATCAAAGGCCTGAGGAGGAAAATTGACTGACACGATGCCGACCATTTCAGTTGTCATTCCCCTTTACAATCACGAGAAATACATCCGTGCTGCCGTGGAGAGCGTGTTGGGACAGGATTTGAAGCCCATTGAGATGATCATCGTCAACGATGGATCCCGGGATGCTTCAGAGCGAATCATGACCGATATCCTGCATCATCACCCTGACATCGTTTTCTGGTCTCAGCCCAATCAGGGTGCTTATCAGGCCATCAATGCCGGGATTCATCGTGCTACCGGAGATCTGGTGGCCATCCTGAATTCTGATGATTGCTATCATCCTCAGCGCCTGAAGCGGTGCGTGCAGGTATTGGCGGCATCGACAGATATCGCAGCGGTGACCACTGCCATTGATTTCATGGATGCAGGCGGCACCAAGGTCAAAAACCGCTGGTACGAACAGAACCGGTCTTTTTATGATCAAGAGCGGGATTTGCCTTTGGCACTGATGAACGGAAACTTTTTTATGACCACCTCCAATATCGTTATCCGCCGCAGCGTATTTCAGGATATCGGGTACTTTGCACCCCTGCGATATGTGCATGATCTGGATTTTTTTCTAAGATTGCTGGTTCATGGCAGACAGATCCATATGATCGACGAGCCGCTGTTGACGTATCGGATCCATGCCGGGAACACTATTCGGGAAGAGCATGCTAATGTCCGTGCGGAATGGGCATTTGCATGTGCGCGGTTCATCGTGACCGCCAGGGGTCTTCCGGAATGGCGGGAAAAAGGATGGGACTATGTGGATCGATTCAACCGAATCATGGAACGGCATTCCCTGACGCGTCTGTTGAATGCTTTTTTTATCTTTTTTGCGGGCCGGCCGCCGGCAGGAGCTGATATAAACCGCTTTGACGGAGACCCGCAATTCTTGAAACTCATCCGTCACGGGGTCCGGTGAATATCCTTTTTATCAGTAACCTCTATCCTCCCAATGTGGTGGGGGGATATGAGCGGTTGTGTTTCGACATGGCTTCAGCCCTTGCTGCCAGGGACCATCGGATATCCGTCCTGACAAGCAACTACGGCGGACAGACGGCGGATTATGCCGGTCAGGATATCGAACGTTCATTGCGCCTTCTGGCTGACGAAAGAGATATCTACAAATCTTTTTCAGTCTCCGGCGCTGAAATAAACGAGATTAATGCCCATAATGCGGCCGTTCTGGAGCGCAAGCTGGTAGCGGTCAGGCCGGATGTCCTCTTTGTTTGGAATCTGTTTTTTTTTGATCGATCGTTGCTGCATGCCATACAAACCGCGGATTGCCGGAAGGTCTTTCTCCTGACCGATAACTGGTTTATCTTGTTTTTAAGGCCTGAATTCTGGCAGCGGTATTTCACGAAGGAAATCCTTTCTTCCCATTTTCGGATCACCGCAATCCGATCTTTTTTTGCATGGCTGCTTTCCAGTATCCATCACAAAAAGTTATCCATCAATTGCCGGGCGATTTTTCCAAGCCGGTTTATGCATGCGCTTTATGTTCAGGCCGGATTCAGATTCCGGGAGACGGTGATAATCCCACATGGGGTCAATATTTCCCTTCATCGTGAAGCCGAATACCGGGACCGGATGACTCCCGTGGAGAAAGGCCGGCTCCGGCTTCTTTTCGCAGGAAGGGTGGTTGAAATGAAGGGGGTTCACACAATCCTGGAAGCCCTTCCGGAGATCATCCGGGTTCTGCCGAAAACCGATGTCCGATTGACGGTACTGGGGGATTGCCAGGACAGGCAGTATTTAAAATGGCTGGAGGCAATGATCCGGCGGCTGGACTTGGGAGAGCATGTTGCATTTTTATCGCCGATTCCGGAGCCTGACTTGTTTTGTCTTTTCCAGAACCATGATATCTTTCTTTTCCCTTCTCTGTATGAACCTTTTTCTCTGACCCTGATTCATGCTATGGCGTCCGGAATTCCAACCGTGGCTTCGGATGTCGGCGGCAACCCGGAAATCGTTTTTTCCGATCGAACCGGGTTATTATTTTCCAAGGGGAATCCCAGGAGTCTTGCCAATGCTGTATTGAATCTGGTTGACAATCCAAAACTGTGTTACACTGTGTCAATGGGAGCCAGGGAAATGGCCCGGCAATTTACATTTCAAACCATGGTCCAAAACGTCGAGGCGTATCTGGGTGAAACTTGACCCACACAGATCGGATATCTATAAGATATTTATTGTAAAAACAAAATGTTAAATAAATATGCGATGGTTTGGTCGTAAAAAAACATCACCTGTAAAAGGCATGGTAAGTATTTGCGTGCCGACCTGTAATGGTGCGGATTATTTACAGGACACCTTCAATAGTATTTTGACGCAGACCTATCGGGACATTGAGATCATCATCGTAGATGACAATTCGACAGACAATACGATTAAGATTGTTAGAGAAATGACGCATGGAGTACCCGGAGTAAAGATTATCAAGAATCCGGTCCGGTTAGGCTTGGGGGGGAACTGGAATAAATGCATGGAGATGGCTACGGGAGAATGGATCAAATTCGCTTTTCAGGATGATTTGCTGTCCCCGGACTGCATTGAAAAACTTCACGGACTGGCAACCCGAACAAACAATATTATGGCGGTTTGCGGACGCGATTTTATTTTTCAAGAAAATATTGATGCGATATTTCAGGAAAAATTTTTGAATTATATCAAAGACAACTGTATCACTAACCGTTTTCCCCATCATTCCGAGGCGATTTCTGCCGAAGACTTCGCCGTGCATGTGGAAAAATACCCTGTTTTCAATTGTATCGGCGAGCCTACCGCTGTCATGTTTCATCGCTCTGTAATTTCCCGGTTTGGAAAATTTAATGTTGATTTGACGCAGATCATCGACTGGGAGTACTGGATGCGAGTGGCCATCAACAAGGGTTTTTGTTTTACGCGTGAGAAACTGGCGACTTTTCGGCTGCACAATAAAGGAACATCGGCCAGAAATAGATCAGAGGCGGAGCTATCGGATTTGATTAACGAATTGATCGTCTATCACGAGCTATATTATAGCCGGTACTATGACGATTTTCGAAAAAGAATAAAACACGGCCTGTCTATAAAAAATCTGATGAAGTCGAAACTGATTAACCGTTACGCTTCTATTCAATCCATCCTTCATCAGTATCCGGATAACGAGAACTGGCTGCAATTAATGAAAAAATACAGACTGAAAGAAAATTTCTTATTCTCAATGTTTCATAAAAATATCCATTAGGGAGGAAATGTCACACGACAGGGGAGGTGAGATTCTCCAAGGGCTCTGTGGCGTCTGCCATGGAGTCTGCAGCGGGATTGCACTTGATATTTTCAGTAATTTATCGGAAAAGAGAATCGCTTGCGGATATGTCCATTCCTTTTGCACATATTTTTGAAAAATCATGGCGTTTGAAACGGCAGGGACTTATTTATTTTGTTGATGCCTGATGCAACCATCGTCATCCCGAGTATCAATGGATTGTATCTGTTGAAAAACTGTTTGCATTCAATCGCAAATCAGACAGGTTGCGTTTTTGAAGTCATTCTGGTGGACAATGGATCCGAAGATGGGACGGTTGAATGGGTCAGATGCCATTATCCGAGGGTTCAGACCATTTGCTTCAGCATCAACAAGGGATTCAGCGCGGCAGTGAATGCAGGCATCCGGCGCTCCAGAAGCCGCTATGTTTTTTTACTGAATAATGATACGGAGCTGGATCCCGACTGTCTGTCGATTCTGATTCAAACAGCGGATACAAATGGAGGATACGCCAGCTTCGCTCCGAAAATGATTCAGTATCATAACCGTAAGATGCTCGATGGCGCCGGAGACGGCGTTTCTCGGGGCGGCTGCGGATATCGGCTTGGCACCCGGGAACCGGATAGTCCTTTGTGGAATCATCCCGTGCGTGTATTCGGGGTTTGTGCCGGCGCTGCCCTGTATCGAAAGTCTTTTTTCGATAACGTCGGGTTGTTTGATGAGGATTATTTCGCGTATCTTGAGGATGTGGATATCAACTTGCGGGCGGCACGTCTGGGACTCCGGTGCTTATATGTCCCAGGGGCCAGGGTGTATCATATGGGGAGCCAGACCTCGGGAAGCCGCTTGAATCCCTTTACCGTGAGCCAAACCACCCGGAATATGGTCCGAGTGGTGGTTCAGAATTATCCCGCATCCATATTTTTGCGTAAATGGCCAGTCATTCTGCTGCACCATTTCGGATGGTTGTTTCTGATGATTTGGAGACGACAGTTTTTATCCTGTCTTAACGGCATGTGCTCGGCTTTTTGCGATTTGTCGGCAATGCTGAAAAAAAGGAAGTACTGGACCTCCCGGAAGACCATTCCCGACAGTCTGCTCTGGAAAATGATCGTGCAATCTGAAAAGGATATTCTGACTGCTGCCCTGAGGCGAGGGGAATTTCACGGCAAATATGTCCGGCTGATCCGGCTTTATATGACGATTTTCATTGGGCGGAATTCAGGTGAAAATATGGTGCGGGCTGAATGACTGCGCTGGTTACCGTTGTTGTCGTGAACTGGAACGGCATGCCATGTCTCATGCAGTGTCTTGACGCGCTCAGAAAGCAGTCTGTCCGGGATATCATGGCTGTGGTTGTTGTGGACAACGGGTCTGTTGACGGATCGGCGGCGGCTGTCAAGCGACAATTTCCTGAGGTTTCTCTCATCACGCTGTCGGAAAATCTTGGATTTTCGGCGGCCAATAATATTGCGATTCAAAGCGTTCAGACAGACTATGTGGCGCTACTGAATAACGATGCCATTGCCCACCCCCTGTGGCTGGAAACGCTGATTGACGCCATGCGCAGATATCCGGAGGCGGGATTTGCGGCATCGAAAATGCTTTATCAGGATGTGCCCCATATCATCGATCGGGCCGGAGACGCATATACAACTGCTGGCGCCGGCAGTTTGCGCGGACGCGGCCAGTCCGTCGATTTGTTCTGCCAGACAGAATGGATTTTCGGGGCCTGCGCGGGGGCGGCCATGTATCGCATGACCATGCTTAAGGATATCGGGCTGTTCGACGAGGATTTTTTTCTGCTTTATGAAGATGTAGATTTGAGCTTCAGGGCTCAACTTAGGGGGCATCAATGCTGTTATGTTCCGGATGCGGTTGTGTATCATCAGGCAAGCCGGACGATCGGATATGATTCTCCGACATCCGTATATTATGGGCACCGCAATATAGAGTGGGTTTACTTTCAGAACATGCCTGCCCCACTGTTATTCCGGACTGCGGTGCGTCATATAGTGTACACGATTGCCGCATTTGGCTTTTTTGCCGCAAAAGGGCTTTCAGCAGCCTTTATCCGGGCTAAATGGGACAGTATTAAAGCCTGGAAAATGGTTCTGGAAAAACGAAAAAAAAATCTGGCCCGGCGCCGGGTTCAGGATGATTATATCTGGAAACTGTTTGAGAAGGAACAGAGCTTTTCGCGTTTGTCCCGTCGGTTCAGAAAACAAGATATGAATAATGGCAACCTGTGATTGATATCGTTATCGTAAATTTCAACAGTACGGATTATCTCCTCGAATGTCTTCAATCCATTTACGCGGATATAGAAGGACTCCCCGCAGCGATCTGGATTGAGGACAATGGTTCCGTCGATGGGATTGATCGGATTACCAATCAGTTCCCGGATGTGATGCTTACCCGCAATAAAAAGAATCTGGGGTTTGCCGCTGCGGTGAATCAGTCGCTTAAAAAAGGGAATGCCCCTTATGTGGTCTTGTTGAATCCGGACTCCAGGATACTGAAAGGTTTTTTCAACAATATCATTCCATTCATGGAACAGAATTCCCAGGTTGCCATCGCTGGCCCCAGAATAATGGATGAGGATGGTTCCGTTCAGGGGTCAGCCAGAGCTTTCCCAACGCCGCTGACAGCATTGTTCGGCCGCTCGTCGCTGTTTAGCCGGATATTTCCCAATAATCCGATAACCAGTGCCAATATATTGACGAATCGTTCTGATGGCATTCATCCCATGGAAGTGGACTGGGTGTCGGGTGCCTGCATGGTGATTCGGCGAAAGGCCGTCCATGCGGTCGGCTATTTTGATGAACGTTTTTTCATGTATTGGGAAGATGCGGATTGGTGCAAAAGAATGTGGAATGGGGGATGGAAAGTGGTTTATTATCCTCCGGCAAACATCATACATCATGTAGGCGTCAGCAGCAGTCAACACTTTTCGAAATCCAGATTTGAATTTCACAAAAGCGTTTATCTGTTGTTTGAAAAATACAGCCCGGCAACACCCTGGCTGATCAAAGTCATGGTGATTGCCAGCCTGTTCACGCGGTTTGGTTTGCTGATCATGCTTAACGGAATTTCCCGTTGTACCGGAATTCAGGATGCCTGCAGTTTCACTCCTTCTCAGGCACGGCCTGATTCGAAAAAAATCAAAATATTGCGTCTGATCGCCCGGCTCAACGTCGGCGGTCCCGCGATTCATGTCCATTTGCTGACAACAGGACTGAATCCGGAGCATTTCGAGTCAGTTTTGGTTACCGGTATGATTTCCGAAAAGGAAGGGGATATGTCGTATCTGTTTCAGGGCAGTGTGTCCAAACCCTATCAGCTTTCCGAGATGCAGCGGGACATCCGCATTCCCATGGACCTGCGCGTGATACGTCGCATATTTCAATTCATCCGGAAGATGCAACCGGATATCGTCCATACGCATACTGCCAAGGCTGGATTCACTGCGCGGATCACAGTGCTTCTATATAATCTGATTTTCAGAAAAAACATCAAAATTGTTCATACGTTTCACGGTCATGTCTTTGACGGGTATTTCAGCAGGACAAAATCACGGTTCTTCATCCTGATTGAAAGGGTTCTTGCCAGGATGACCGATGTGATCATTGCCATCAGTGAAACCCAGAGGCGTGATCTGGCCATAAAATACCGTATTGCGCCATTGAAAAAAATACGGGAAATAGAGTTGGGATTTGACCTTGAGCCCTTTCTCTCCAGCGGTGTTTCAAGAGGGCGTTTTCGGGAAAAACTGGGTGTAGGAAGCAAAACGATTCTGGTCGGAATCATCGGACGGTTGGTCCCCATAAAGAATCATGAAATGTTTTTTGAGGCTGTCCGGCGCTTATTGGACGAAAATCCGCAGATCGATGTCAGGTTTGTGGTTGTCGGCGATGGGGAATGCCGTCAATATCTTGAAGCGTATTGCCGGCAGGCGCATCTGTCCGACTATGTCGTCTTCTGCGGCTGGATTCAGAATGTATCTATGGTTTATGCTGATCTGAACGTCCTGGCGCTGACCTCTTTGAATGAAGGAACACCGGTCTCCATCATCGAAGCCATGGCATCATCTGTTCCGGTAATTGCAACCCAGGTTGGGGGGATTATGGACCTGATGGGAAGCCCGGACAATTTTTCAGCCAAAACATCCCGGTTTATGATATGTGAACGGGGACTTCTTTGCCCAAATGGTGATTCAGAGGGCTTTTTCATGGGGCTCGATTACCTTTTCGGAGAAGATCCGAAGATCAGGGAAACCCGGATTCAACGTGCCCGTGCTTATGTCGTTAAGAAATATGCGAAGGAGCGGCTGCTGAAAGATATCGAATCACTCTACGATCAGTTGATGAAAGGCTGAATCGGGATTCGATCAGCGAGTATTTTTTGGAACGCCATCAGGTAAAGGGTTGGAAAAGAGATGAACATGTTGATTCTTGGCGGCAATGGTTTCATTGGTTCCCATCTGGTTGACAGGCTCCTTGCTGAAGGCCATCAGGTAAGGGTTTTTGACAAGTATGAAGAACATTTTCGAAAGCCTGTGACAGGGGTTGACTACTGCATCGGCGATTTCGGAAACCGGGGAATGCTGTCGGAGGCCCTGGCTGGAATTGATGTGGTTTTTCATCTGATCAGCACGACACTTCCCAAGACATCCAATGATGATCCCGTTTTTGACGTGCAATCCAATGTCATCGAAGCGATATGCTTGATGGAACAATGTGTTGCCAATAAAATCCGTAAAGTGGTTTTCATTTCTTCCGGCGGGGCAATATACGGAAATCCCAAAACATTGCCCATTTCCGAGAACAGTTCGACCGAACCAGAATGCTCCTATGGCATTACCAAACTGACCATTGAAAAATATCTGGCTTTGTTCAATCATCTCCACGGCCTGGACTATGTCGTCTTGCGGCCTTCCAATCCTTACGGCAATCGCCAGAACCCTGAGGGGATTCAGGGGGCCGTTTCCGTTTTTCTCGGCCGGGCTGCGCAGGGAAAATCCATTGAAATATGGGGGGATGGCCGGATCGTTCGGGATTATATCTTCATTGACGATCTTGTTGACGGTATTTACAAGGCTGCTTCCCTTGATCCGTTTTCACGGGTTTTCAATCTCGGCAGCGGGGTCGGCCATTCACTGAATGATATTGTTGAGGTGATCCGGAAGGTGACGGGCAGGGACATCCGGGTTTCGTACAAGGCAAAGCGGTCTTTTGATGTTCCGAGCATTTATCTGGATATTTGCAGGGCAAAACAGGAACTTTCCTGGATGCCATCGGTTTCTCTTGAAACCGGAATCGAAAAGACCTGGCAGTTTGTTAAGAAATTATATCGATAATGAAAATTCTCTGCGCCTTGGGGAAATATCAATATGGCGATTCTAACCGGGGACTTTCCACCGAATATGCCGCTTTCATACCGGCGTTGAAAAATCTCGGACATGATGTATGTCA
>JAJYBO010000013.1 GCA_021778975.1 Deltaproteobacteria bacterium | reverse complement strand
TCCAGAAAAAAAATCAGATGTGATGGCCATTATCGCCATCCAGAATTGTCCGCACCCGGGACAAAAGTTCCGATATCTGGTACGGCTTTCCGATAAAGCCCGCGGCCCCGGAATTTAGAGCGGCCTGTACAGGTCCATCGTTGGAATAACCACTGGCAATCAGTATCCGGGCGGAGGGGTTGATTTCCAAGAGCTTTCGCATGCAACGGCTCCCGCCGATTCCTGGCATTCCCAAATCGAGAATAATCAGAGAGACGGTTTTTTGCTGCGCCGTGTAAATTTCAAGAGCTTCTTCACCGCTGCCGGCTGTCAGCACCGTATAACCGAAAGGACTCAACATGTGAAAGGCCAGTTCACGGATATCAGGGATATCATCAACGACAAGAATGGTTTCCATCCCGCCCGTGACAGGTGATGATGGCGGTCGGGAGATCGGAGCGGCCATGTTCAATTCCGTATCGCCAATGGCCGGCAGATAGATACGGAAAGTGGTTCCTTTTTCGAGCGTGCTGTCGCACAGAATCTGTCCGCCATGCCCCTTGACAATGCCATATACCGACGCCAGCCCAAGCCCGGTGCCTTTACCGACATCTTTGGTGGTGAAAAAAGGCTCAAAGATATGCCTGACGGTCTGGTCATCCATGCCGCATCCGGTATCGGAAACGCTCAACAGCACATGGTTGACGGATGCAACGCCGGCGTTTTTCAGCGCTGTATCCGTGAAAGCAGGGACATTGCGGGTTTGAATCGTCAACTTTCCACCCTCCGGCATGGCGTCCGCAGCATTGATGCCCAGATTCAGCAGCGACTGCTCGATCTGAACGGGATCGGCTTTCACCTTCCAGAGCGCATGGCGCAAATCGAGTTCAATATCAATCATCTTGGGAATCGCGCGCTTGAGTATCTCCACAGACTGCGCCGCCTCATGACTGAGATCAATACTGCGGCGTTCGCTTTCTACCTTGCGGCTGAAAAGCAGGAGCTGTCGCACCAGTTGAGCGGCTCGCGCGATGGATTTCTCGATGGCATTCAGTCGGACGGTATCCGCCTCGTCATATTTTCCGTTATAAAGCAAAATCTGGGTATAACCGCCGATGGCCTGAAGCAGATTGTTGAAATCGTGAGCGATACCGCCTGCCAGAATACCGACGGCTTCCATGCGCTGGGCATGCTGAAGCTGGTCTTCCAGCAGCAGACGTTCGGTGATGTCTTCGAACGCCACCAGATTTTCGCCGCTTTCCAGCATGACGGGTACAAAATTGATGGTCTTTTTGCCGCCATCCTTGCAGGTGACATCGAATATTCTGGGGCGTTTTTCCCCCAACTGGTGGGTCTCCAGATCGTGCATCCAGTCATGAATGACCCGCCGGCGGTATTGCGGATCCGGATACGCCAGCCGAAACCACGTCCGGCCATCCGGAACATCCCTCAGTTCATATCCGAAAATGCTGGTGAACATGGTGTTGACATATGTGAACCGGCCACTTTCGTCAATGACCGCCATGCCAAATGGCGCGCATTGAAGCAGCACCTGAAATTTTTCTCTCTCGCGGCGCAGAGATGTTTCGATACGCCGGCGTTCCACCAGTTCTTGCTGGAGGGTCTCAAACAGGCGGGCGTTGACGATAACGACGGCAATCTGGCTGGCCAGGGTTTCAAGAAATTCGTACTGGTGTTCAAAATCGCGCGGGGTATTGGAGGCAAGCCCGATAATACCGATAATCTCTCCGGAAGTCCGCAGCGGCAGGGCGGCAAAAGAACGAATGCCGATCTGCTTGCAGTCCTCCCACGTACAGCGAGTATCCTGAAAGATATCCATGGAAAAAAACGGACTGCCTTCCCTGACAGCCAGACCGCACATACATTCCCCCACCCGGTGTTCCGGAATCAGCTCCATCCGGTGTTTCTCTGAATGGGGTAAAATGTCTTGAAGCATCAGTCTATCGCCATCCCGCAGAAACAGAAAGGCCATCGTGGGCTTTATCACGTTGAACATGCCTTGCAGACCGGCGGTACAGGTCTCTTTCAAAGACAATGCCGAAATGACGTTTCTTCCCAGCGCATTCAGGGCTACCAGCTCTTCGGTGCGGTTCTGCAGCACCGCCTCCGTCTCCTTGAGAGCCGAAATATCCACCCCTGTACACATCAGGCAGGATTTCCCTTCCACCTGAATGCTGCGACCGGTAAAATACCACGGGGTGACGGCTCCATCCTTAGAAACCAATCTGGCTTCGATACTGGCGACACCTTTTGAAAACATTTCCTGTGTTTGTTCCAGTATTCGAGGTTTGTCTTCAGGAGCAAAAATTTGCAAGGAATTCATGCCTGCAATTTCTTCATGAGAATACCCGGTGATTCGCTCCAGATTTTCATTCCACAGCAAGAATTTTCCACCCGAATCGAAAAAATAAAAGAGCCCTGGCAGCTTTTTCACAACAGCATTCAAAAAATCTCTATCGCCTCGCTGCATATGATCCCCTTCCCCCGCTTCCGTACAATACCCCTATGAGCTATGCGCTAACAAAATGCCGGCGATCTTCTGTGAAAGCTCGGCGATGGTAAAAGGTTTCTGGATAAATCCGTTGCACCCCCGGCGCATGATCTGATCGGCATGGCCGTTCATGGCATACCCACTGGAAAGCAGCACCGGCATGTCCGGACACGCGCGGCGAAGCCCGTCGAACGTTTTACCGCCATCCATGCCCGGCATGATCAGATCGAGAATCACCAGACATATCTCGGTTTTCATACGGGAGGCGGTTTCTATCGCCTCCAGACCATTTCTGGCGACAAGAACGGTGTATCCCAGTTTTTCAAGCATGGCCCGCCCCACATCAACAATGATATCTTCGTCATCCACCAGCAAAATGGTTTCTGATCCCTTGACCAATGTCGTCATTGCAGACACCTCCTGACCCGCTTCCCGGCTGGACAGCGGCAGATAAATATTGAATGTGGCGCCATGACCACTTTCGCTGTAAACGGTAATCATGCCGCCATGATTACGGATGATGCCATAGGCGGACGCTAACCCCAGACCCACGCCCCGGCTCTTCTCTTTGGTAGTGAAAAATGGATCGAAAATCCGGCTGCGGGTGACATCATCCATACCAATACCGGTGTCGGTAACCGACATATTGACAAACATCCCCGATTTTACCCGATATGGAGCGCAATAACGCTCATCCAGCCTCACAACCTTTGTCTCTAAAAACAGATCGCCCCCATCCGGCATGGCCTGCCATGCGTTGACATACATGTTGAGCAGCACCTGTTCGATCTGCCCCTGGTCGGCTTCCACAATGGGCGGTTGCGGACTGCATCGGGTATGAATCCGCAGTTCTTTGCGGGTTCTGCCAAACATTTGAGCGCTGTTCAGCATCACCGGGTTCATGTCTATGGGTTTGACCTCGTATTTACCACCCCGCGCAAACCCCAGCAATTGCCGGGTCAACTGCGTCGCACTCCGCACATATTCCTCGATGGCGCGGGTATGTTCCAAAAGCGGATGTCCTGGCTCCAGATCCATGGCCATCAAAGATGCCCTGCCCTGAATGCACATCAGTAAGTTGTTAAAATCATGAGCGATGCCACCTGAAAGCGTTCCCAGAGACTCCATTTTTTCGGCCTGACGCAATTTGGCTTCGAGGCTGGCCTTTTCTTCCTGGGCCCGCTTTTGTTCCGTAATATCAATCATCAGGGCGTAAAATCCTGCAACCTTTTGATGCGAATCCATATCTGGCACATAATTCGCCTCAAACCAGCGGGGGGATCCATCCTGCCAGCCAATAAAGAACGTTTCAAAACGAACACTGTTTCCAGTGAGTACCTCGCGGAGTTGGACCGCCACTCTGGCGTAATCTTCAGGGGCCAAAATATTTCGGACATACTGACCGACAATCTGGCTGCAGTCGAGTCCGAACGCTTCCCCATAGGCGCGGTTAACGAATACATAGCGTTCACTGGCGTCCACATAGGATATCCGGGCAGGCAGATTATCGGTCAACAGCCGCAATTGCCGCTCGTTTCTTCTGGCGGCTTCAAGCTGGGCCTGAAGCTGGGGATAATAGCTTTTTCGGGTGGATTCCAGGCTCAGGCCCAAAAACTTTTCACGCGCCGAACCATAGTCATGTTTATCGTCAGAATCGGATGTTCCCATGCCACGTCCATTATAAAACGGTTAAACTGGTGAATGCCAGAATCACACAGCGTTCATTCATAAATGCGTTGATACAGATTTTCAATATCATCATGCGTGGCCTTCCGTGGGTTGGTCGCCAGGCAGGGATCGTTGAACGCATAACCGGCCAATCGGGGAATATCGGCCAATGAAACCCCCATATCGCGAAGACGTTTTGTAATGCCAAGCTGCCGGCGCAGCGATGCGAGCCGCCCCGACAATGTGGACGCGTATGATGAAACCGGCGCGCCATCACAACGAAGCCCCAGGGCATACGCCAACTGGACATATTTATCCACAGCGGCGTCGAAATTGAAACGAACCGCTTCTTCCAGCAATATGGCGTTACACTCGCCATGCGATAGATCGAACGCCCCTCCCAGGCTGTGGGCCATGGCGTGAACCAGACCGAGACTGGCATTGGAAAACGCCAATCCCGCCATCAGACTGGCCATCATCATCGGATCGCGATACGCCATGTTTTCAGGCTGCTGACAGGCCGGTATCAAATTGTCCGCTATCAATCGCACCGCGGACAGCGCCGCCATGTCGGTTAGAGGAGAAGCGGCGGTAGAGACGAAGGACTCGAAGGCATGGCACAGAGCGTCCATTCCGGTGGCAGCGGTCAACTCTGGAGACATGGTGACGGTGGTTTGCGGATCCACCAGCGCGATATCCGGAATCACCATCTTGCTGATGATGGCAATTTTGACATGCCGGAGCGTGTCTGTGATAATTGCGAATTGCGATACATCCGCGGACGCGCCGGCTGTGGTCGGAATGAAAATGAGCGGCGGCCCCGGATACAGCACTTCATCCACGCCCTCGAACTCGCGGATATTTTTATGATTGCCCATGACAATGCCAATGCCCTTGGCGCAATCCATCGGGCTGCCGCCGCCGACCGCCACAATCAGGTCGCACCCCGCGTTCTGACAGACGTCCGCCCCTGCCATCACCTCATCATCCTTGGGGTTGGGTGTAACGCCGTTGAATGTCACAAAAGGAATTTCGGAGGCGCGCAGGCTGGCTTCCACCTCTGAAGCCCACCCGGCTTTCTGAACCCCGGGATCGGTCACCACCAAAACACGGGATGCGCCCAGATTTTTGGCGTGACGGCCCGCCAGCCTCAATGCGCCCTTGCCATACACGATTTCAGGTATCAAAAATTTACGCAGGTTCAGAAGATCGTTTGTTTCCATGGCATGTCTCCTTTTAGAGCTGATAACGGCTTATGGCATTTTCAGTAAAACATTTTTTATCCTCTGATCGTTGGGTTGGGTATCAATGCAAATTGCGGGTGTCAGATAATGCCCGCGCAGAGTATAAGTTCAATATAATCAGTAACCATTCATAAACCGGTTGCCGTCATGAGTCAACCATACTTTTCATGAATATCAAGGATCGGCGCCGGTCCACATGTCCGACATTAACGACTTTAACCGGGGGTTTTCTTTCATCTGGACAATCCGGCGCTGAATCTGACGCACCGAAACCCCCAGTATCCGGGCGGATTGCCTGCGATCTCCACCGGTTTGAGCCAGAACATAAGCGGTATGAACATCCGCGTCTTCCTTGAGACTGCACAGACTGCGCCCGAAACCAGGCGGCAAATCTTTTGTCTCCGCACCCGGAACATGCAGGCAGGCATCGCCGGGTTTTGACAACAGCACGGCCTGCTCCACCCATTGGGCCAGTTCCCGGACATTGCCAGGAAACAGTTCCTGATACAACTGGTGAATGGTCTCCGGGCCGAACCCCGAAATCGTTTTTCCGTGACGCCTGCATGCTTCGTTGAGAAAATGAGAGGCCAGCAGCAGAACGTCCTTACCGCGCTCGCGCAGCGCCGGCAGATGAATATGCGCATGCTTCAGTCGGTAGAGCAAATCAAGACGAAATTTTCCATCCCGACACGCTTGGTCCGGATCCTGATTGGTGGCCGAAAGGATGCGGGCATTGACAGGTATCCCGCGGGCGTCGCCAATGCGAAACACAATTTTCTCTTCCAGCACCCTGAGCAATTTCGGCTGAAGGTTTAGTGGAAGTTCGCAGATTTCATCCAGAAACAGGGTGCCATCGTTAGCCTGTTCAAAATATCCGGCGGCATCCTTTTCGGCCCCCGTAAAGGCCCCCCGTACATGCCCCAGAAACTGACTCTCGAAAAGGGTTTCCGGAACCGATGCCATATTGACGGCAATAAACGGACCATCCGGATGGGGACCGGCCCTGTGAATGCCCCTGGCGATCAGCTCCTTGCCGGTTCCGGACTCTCCGGTAATCAGTACGGGACTGCCGCTTCGGGCCATTATCTCGGCATAAGACAACAGACCTTTCATCGCGGCGCATCCGGTAACGATGTCTGAAAATGCAGGAGAAATGCCAAACCCGGATTCTTCGCGTCCGGCATGACCCATACATGTCAAAAGCCCTTTGCGTTCATAGGCCCGCTCGATGGAAAGCAGCAGACGTTCGTTGTCCACCGGTTTCACCAGATAGTCATACGCGCCTATGTGCAGGGCGTTAAACGCAACCGAAGCGTCCTCCACCGCGGTCAGCATGATAAATTCCGTGGTCGGTGTAAACGGCTTGGTGCGCTCGATCACCTGAAGACCATCCACCCCTGGCATCAACAGATCAATCAGCACCACATCGTAATTTCGGGATCGGATAAGATCAATGGCTTCCCTGCCGTCAGCGCAGATATCCACATTCTCGAACCCTTTGCGGTTTAGCAACCGGCGCACGGATGTCAGCGCAATCGTTTCGTCGTCAACGATCAGAATTTTCATAACTTCTGCCTTCCAATACCATTGATGAACTGCTGCAATGACTTCAGCGAGATCGGTTTGACAATCAGAAGATCAGGCGGCGGCGCGGCCGCGGGTTTGTTTTCCTGGCAATTGGGATCTCCGGAAAAGAGAATGACGGTCAGCAACGGATACTTTTTCTTGATCTGCGCCAGCAGGTTCCATCCGTTCATGACCGGCATCATGACATCCGAGATCACGATATCCACTTCGGGGTGGTTTTCGATATAATCCAGCACTTCTTCGGATCTGCCCAGTGTTTCAAGCGGAATTTTTTTAACGGAAACAAAATACCGGCTGAGCATCGAAAGCGTACCCGGATCGTCATCCACACAGAGAATGGTTGGCCGAAGTTCGGGCTGGAAATTTTTGTTGATCGGCAAATAGATGGTAAAGCGCGTACCGCATCCGGGTTTGGACAGCACGCCGATCTGCCCCCAATGCTCTTTAACAAGCCCATAAGATACGGAAAGCCCCAGACCCGTGCCGCCGGTGCCACGACGGGTCGTGAAAAACGGTTCAAAAATACGATCCATGACCCCAGGCGTCATCCCGATGCCATTGTCTTCCACCTCGATCAAAACCGATTGAATTCTGGGAATATATCGAGTGGTGATCGTGATACGCCCTTTTTCCTTTTCCGGTATGGCCTTTGCAGCGTTCAGCAGAAGATTGGCCACAACCTGCTCCAGCTTCAGAAGATGCCCCTGTATGGTGGGTGGATGAGACGACAGATTCTCTTTGATAACCCCCGCGGCTTTTCGTATCTGGCTGCCGACGATCACCATCGTTTTATCAATGACGTCATTGATGGCCACCGGGCGAGTATTGGCCTCCTGATCCATACGGGCGAAATCTTTCAGGCTGTAAACCACGCGGGTGATGCGTTCGGAACCGATGCGCATGGCCCGTATCATTTCCTCCATGTCTTCGTTGAGGTCCGGAATGTGAAGCCCCGCGGCCTTCCATTTCGGATGCGCAGCGGCATATTCGACCAGAATGGGTTTGAGCAAAAACCAGGTTTCTTCCAAAAGCGGCAGATTGTAGGTAATAAAGCTGTTGGGATTGTTGATTTCATGCGCGACGCCTGCCACCACTTCTCCCAAAGACGCCAGTTTATCCGCCTGAATCACCTGTTGCAGCCGATATTCGGATTCGATCTGTATCTGCTTTTCCTGTGTAATGTCCTGCCATGAACCAATAATATAAGCGTGATCACCAGATTTCGGCAGCAGTTTGCGCCGGTCCCTGAACCAGCGATAAGAGCCGTCCGAAACGCGAAACCGGTATTCGAAAGGCCCTGTAACCCCGTCTGTAAATGCAGACAATTTCTCAATGGCCATGTTCCGGTCTTCCGGATGGATGTGCGATTTCCAGAATTCCGTATCCTGCGTCACCACTTTGGGCGGATATCCGGCGATGATCTGGATGGCCGGATTGATGAACAGGACATGCAGCGGATCCCGGGTGCTGCATACCAGTGGAATAATCGGCAGCGATTCGAGCAGAAACGCCAGTTGCTCTCTGAAAAGCAGTGGTTCTCCTTCGGCGTCCGTCTTTTGAGACATCATGGAAAGATCGGGCTGGTTTGGATTTGTTACACGGCGCTTCCGGATAGGTTTTTGTAAACGCTTCCGATATAGCATACAGACCCTCCAACGTTTCGGATAAATATTTGATCAACGTGGTATCATAATTCATCCGATGAAAGCAATGCGGATATTTTTCGATGAAGTCAAGCATATCCACTTGATCACACACGGTTTATGGGGTATAGACATCAGAATGCGGGTTCGATACAAATATCCCGCGAACCACGCCAATTTCTGAAACGAAGATACGATCACCCCGGAAGCCTGCATCAAGGTGGCGGGCAACCCCAAAGGATATACATGTCAATGACGGATGTATCCCCCGTAAATCTCAGCGTTTCCATCGCCGGACTTTGTTTGAAGAATCCGGTCATGACAGCTTCCGGCACATTCGGTTACGCCGCCGAATTTACCGATCTGGTAGATTTGAATCGTCTGGGCGCCATCATCGTCAAAGGGCTTTCCATAGAGCCTTCCGCCGGCAATCCGCCGCCCCGCATTGTGGAAACACCATGCGGCATGTTAAACGCCATCGGCCTCGAAAATGTCGGTATCGCTGCGTTTATCGAAAAAAAACTGCCGTTTTTGCGCACACTGAATACGCCGGTCATTGTCAATATTTACGGGAAGACCATCGAGGAGTATCGTCAACTGGCCGGGTGCATCGAACCTGTCGAAGGCATTGCAGCCATCGAGGTCAACATCTCCTGCCCCAACGTATCGTCCGGTGGCATCGCTTTTGGGGTAGATCCGCAATCCGCATTCACTGTCGTAAGCGCTGTTCGCAAACAGACAACTCGTCCGCTTATCGTCAAACTGTCTCCGAACGTCACGGACATCACCCAAATTGCCCGAAGCGTGGTTGACGCCGGCGCGGATTGCCTGTCGCTGATCAACACGTTGACGGGCATGGCCATTGATATCGAAACTCGAAAGCCCAGGCTGGCCAACATCACCGGCGGGCTGTCGGGGCCGGCCATCCGACCCGTAGCGGTCCGGATGGTCTGGCAGACGGCCCAGGCGGTATCAGTACCCATCATCGGCATTGGAGGCATCATGACCGCTTCGGATGCTCTGGAATTTTTCATCGCCGGCGCCTCCGCGGTTCAGATAGGAACCGCCAATTTTGTCAATCCCAGGGCCACGATAGATATTCTGGACGGCATCGAGGCATTCTGCCGCCGGCATCATATCGAAAAACTGTCGGATATTGTGGGAACGTTAAAAACCGGTTGAGGGGTGTCCCCCCCAAAACCATTGACGCTCGATCGGAAAGCCGGAAAGGATGAACTTATGGATTTTGAAAGCTATCAGGCGATTATCAATTTCGCCATCGAAAAAGAACAAGAAGCTGCGGCGTTTTACGAAGCATCCGCTCAGGCCGAATCTCGTGAAGAAACCCGGAAGATGCTGCTCGACTTTGCCGCTGAAGAACGAAAACACGAATATCTGCTGCAACATCTCGATTGCACCGGTGAATGCGTTCTGGTGACACTGGACTACAAGTTTCAGTGGATCGGCGATCTCAAACGCAGCGATCTGATGGTGGATATCCCCTGGCATCCGGGCATGTCGTACCGGGATATTCTTCTGGTCGCCATGAAGCGGGAAGAAAACGCCCTGAAACTCTATAACCAGATGCTTCACAAATCCGAAACCGAAACCGCCCGAAATATTTTTAAGATCCTCTGCCAGGAAGAAGCCAGACATAAGCTGGGGCTTGAAAAACTGTATGACGACTATATGGCCGGAATGGGGGATTGAATCCCCCTACCATTGGGGAATTGCCATAACGCCGTTACCGGAACAGGAAAAATATGAAAGCATGTCTATTGATCGTTGATCCGCAAAAAGATTTCTGTGACCCCAACGGATCGCTGTTTGTACCTGGCGCGGATACGGATGTCATTCGACTGGGCGCCATGATTGACCGGGTGCGCTCAAAATTGGACAGTATCGAGGTCACCCTCGACAGCCACCATCGGCTTCATATCGCCAACCCCATTTTTTGGCGCAATGCCGCCGGTGGTCATCCATCGCCGTTCACGATCATCACGCAAGAAGATGTGCGGAACGGTCTCTGGATGCCGTTTGACGCCTCTTTGAATGCCCGTGTGCTGAACTATACGGAACAACTTGAACAAAACGGCCGTTATCAGTTGTGTATCTGGCCGGAACATTGCCTGATTGGAACATGGGGGCAGACGGTAGCCGATCCGGTATGCCAGGCGATTCTCCGGTGGGAGGACCGCCCGGCGGTTGTCAACTGGCTGGCCAAAGGAAGCAATATTTATACCGAACATTACTCTGTGGTGCAGGCGGATGTTCCGGATCCGTCCGATCCCCACACCGAATTGAACACGGCTTTTCTGAAAAAACTTCAATCTTACGATATCATTGGCTTTACCGGAGAAGCGCTGAGTCACTGTGTCGCGAACACAGGGCGCGATATCGTGGCCCACTTCTCGGCCCGGTATATCCGGAAGATTCATCTCATTACAGACTGCTCTTCCAGTGTCTCCGGTTTTACGCATATCTCAGACGGCTTTCTTTCAGAAATGACGTCTATCGGAATGCAGCTCTGCACCTCGGAGGATTTTTTGACATAACAACGATTCAGCGTACTGCCGGCAACATGATGGCTTATTTATCCAGGTCTATGCCCAGAACGTTTATCAGCTTTCTGACGGATTCAAACTCCATATCACGGGAAGGCACCACTCGCAAAAAATGCGCTTTTTGCAGTATCACCCGGTGTTCGGGTGTATCCGGAGAGAGCCTGAACAGGACATCTTCGATTTTTTTCAGCACTTCGGGGTTCATGTCTTTTCTGGCGGAATACACCCACCCCGGATAATACCGGCTGTAAGCCACCACCCGAATTTTGCCAGTGTCAATTTTATTGGCCACAACGCCCAGGGCGCCTTCGCGGATCAGCCCGATATCGAACTGGCCGGCATACACGGCCAGCACCACTTTTTCTTGTTTGCCGCCAGGCCCCGGCGCGAATTCAATCTCGGAAAAATCTCGGCGGGTGATGCCATGGTCATAAAACTTGCTCATGGGGTATAGATATCCGCCCGCGGATGTCGTATCCACCGCAATCAAGCGTTTTCCGCGACAATCTTCCAGCGTTTTAATCGCCGTATTGTCGCTACGGCAGATGATCTCTCCTCTGAAATTTTTGTCTCCGGAAGACTCTATCACCTGAGCGAATGCTTTTTCGCCATAGCGATGCGCCATTTTGACATAGACATACGGATTGGAAAATGAGATATCCACCTTGCCCTGCCCCACCATCCGCATATGCTCGTCGAAGGTATCCGGAAAAACCTGCCGGATGCGGTATCCGGTTTCTTTTTCAAGGTATTTTACCAGCAGATGATGCCGTTCGTAAGAGACGGAATGGGAATATTGGGGCAGATACGCATAGGTAATGGCGTCGTCCGCATCCATGATTCGGGCGGGTTCACGTTTGCTCAGATCAACTTTTTGAGGTGAACTGTCATTGGAACAGCCCGCCCATACCACACAAACCACAACGAAACAATACAGTAGATTTCTCATGTGAATCACCGGCGTTGGGGAGGATATGCCCGGAGACTCAGGTTGTCGGCGCAATCGTTAAAATCCGCAATCGCCGTTATGGCAACGACGCATCAAATCTCTGAATCAACCGGCTGGATATGGCCGTATGCAGATCGTTGACAACCGTGTCTTCCAGCGTTTCTTCGGAGGAACGGTAGATCAATCTGAACGATACACTCTTTTTATCCGCCGGCAAACGCCCGCCTTCAAAAATGGCAAATAGAAGCGCCTGTTCCACCAGAGGCTCGTTCATTTCTCGAACCGCCAGAAGTATCTGCATAGATTCGATGCTTCTGGATATAATGAGCGTAACATCCCGCGACACAGAAGGAAACTTGGGCACCGCAGTTGTATTGTGATGCACGTCCAGAATCTCTGCAAACAGGTGCTGAACATTGATCTCGACCCCATACACCGGCTGTTTGACATTGAAAGCCGCCAGAGTTTCCGGATGGATCTGGCCAATACACCCCATCACCCGGTCATTACACAGAATATGCGCGGCATAGCCTTTTTTCAGGTATGGCCGTGACGCGTCCGTAATTCGGGTGAATAGCGGCGGCTGGATATGCAGCGCCTTCAGAAGCGCTTCGACAACACCTTTCAGATCATAAAAATCGCAGACGACATCGGATGTATGCCAGGCAAGATCATGACGCGCGCCCGTCCACACGCAGGCCAGCATTTCCGTCTCGTCCGGCAGCGCATCCTGACCGTTACTGATAAATATATTGCCGACTTCAAACAGTTTCAGATTTCTGGACTGCTGGGTGATATTGTAATAAACGGCTTCCAGAAGCCCCGGAATCAGGGATGTCCGCATGACCCCCTGATCTTCCGTGAGAGGGTTCAAGATTTCGAGCGTTCGCATGTGAACATCGTCGGATTTCAGACGAAGATGTCTGGAGGCATGGGGATGTACGAAACTGTAGGTGATCGCTTCCGAAAACCCGAACCCGGTCATCAGCTCCAGCAGTTGACGCTTGCGGTTTCGATGGGCGTATCCGGTCGGAATGCTTTGAGGAATGACCGGAAACGTTGTAGGAATCTGCGCGTAGCCGGACAATCGGGCAATTTCTTCCACCAGATCAACGGGTCTGGAGACATCCACCCGAAACGACGGCGCCACCACCTCTCGCTGATCGGAGGAAAGTGGTTTTATATCGAAGCCGATGGCGTGAAGCAGGCTGTCCATGGTCCGGACATCGAGCTGTGTTCCCAAAAGGCGATTGACCGCGTCCGCGCTCAATGGAATCGGTTTTCGATCCGCTGCTCCGGGATATTCATCAATAACCCCGCGGCGACAGATGCCCCCGCACAGCTCGACCATAAGCGCTGCGGCTCTGTTTAAGGCAAACAGCGTTCCTTCCGGATCCACCCCCCGCTCGAAACGGTGGGAGGCGTCGGTGCTCAATCCGAAAAATTTGGATGTCTTACGGATACTGACAGGGTTGAAACACGCGCTCTCGATCAAAACTGTTCGGGTATCGGCGCCGATCTCAGAGTTACATCCCCCCATGACACCGGCGACAGCCACCGGTTTTTCGCCGTCACAAATCATGAGGGTATCTTCGTTCAGCGTACGTGTTTTGTGATCGAGGGTTTCAAAGGGTTCTCCGGCCGCCGCCGTTCTCACAACAATACGATGCCCCGCCAAAAGATCGAAATCGAATGCATGCAGCGGCTGACCGGTTTCCATCATGACAAAATTGGTGATATCCACCACATTGTTGACAGGCCGTATCCCGACAGACAAAAGCCTGTCTCGAAGCCAGAATGGGGATGGCCCTATGGTGATACACCCGACAACTCTGGCGCTGTACCGCGGGCAGTGATCCGGCGACTGAATGGTGACGGATGTCGTCTGGCGAATGTCGTCACCGGTTTCCGGCAACAGGATTTCGGGAAACATCAACGGCGCATTCTGAATAGCGGCGGCTTCTCTGGCAATCCCGATAAAGCTGAGGCAATCTGCCCGATTCGGTGTCAAGCCGATTTCCATGACCTTATCCGACAGCTCCAGCGCGGTTGCCAGACTCTGCCCAGGCGTCAGGGCGGCGTCCAGAATCATGATGCCGCTGTGATCCGGCCCCAGTTCGAGTTCCGCCTCGCTGCACAGCATCCCGGACGATGTTTCACCCCGTATTACACCGGCCTCGATGACGCCGCCGCCCGGAAGAATGGTTCCCGGAAGCGCCAGCGCCGACAGACAACCGACATGAACATTGGGCGCACCACATACCACAGGAATCAGCCCGTTTCCGGAATCCACCTCACAGCATTTCAGTTTGACGGCGCTGGGATGCGGCGACATACGGACAACCCGCCCGACAACAACCGTTTTCAGATAGTCGTAGCGGTCATACAGGCCTTCGACTTCAAGCCCCGCCATCGTCAATGCATCGGCAAGGCGATGAACGTCCCATTGAACCGGGACATATGATTTAAGCCAGTTCAAACTAATTTTCATCTTACAACCTTGATGTCCTCGTAAAAAGTCGATTTGGGGGACGGTTTTGTAAAAAGTTCGCAGGCAAGGCGCTCAAATCCTGAGGAGTGAAGCGTACTTTTTTAGGTACGCTGCAACGACGAAGGATGCAGCGCAACGCAGCATCCGGACTTTTTACGAAGCCGTCAAGACGCTTTCGTAAAATGTCTGCAATCAGAATTGTCTGAGAAACCGGATATCGTTTTCGTAATATTTCCGGATATCGTCAATGCCAAATTTGAGCATGGCGATGCGTTCGACGCCCATACCGAATGCAAACCCGGAATAGCGGGACGTATCGTACCCGACATTTTCAAAAACCGCCGGATGCACCATGCCGGAGCCGAGGACTTCCAGCCACCCCGTCTGTTTACAGACCCGACATCCCTTGCCGCGGCACATGACGCAGAGGATATCCACTTCCGCACTGGGTTCTGTAAACGGGAAAAAACTGGGTCTGAACCTGAGACTGGTTTGCGTATCGAACATCTGATGAACAAACGCCGTCAGAATGCCCTTCAGATCTCCGAATGTAATGCCCTCACCCACCACAAGCCCTTCCACCTGATGAAACATGGGCGTATGGGTAATATCCGAGTCGCAGCGATAGACCTTGCCGGGAGCGATGATGTGAATCGGCGGTTCATGCTTTTCCATGTACCGGACCTGAATCGGGGATGTGTGGGTTCTTAAGACGATGGATTCGGAAACATAAAATGTGTCCTGCATATCTCTTGCAGGATGATTTTTGGGGATGTTCAGACACTCGAAATTGTAGTGATCCAGCTCTACTTCAGGGCCTTCGGCGATGTCAAACCCCATTCGGGAGAAAATATCGCTGATCCGGCGGGTGATCTGCGTAATGGGATGCAGAGCGCCGCGAAACGCCGCTCGTCCGGGCAGTGACACGTCAATGCCGGTATCTTCGGCAGCCTGACTGTCTTCGATTTCTCGCAGCCGGTTTTGAAAAGCTTCTTCCAGGATTTTTTTGACGTCATTGGCGCGCTTCCCCGCCTGAGGGCGCTGCTCTGCGGGCAGATGCGAAATATTTCTCAGAAACTGGGTCACCTGCCCTTTCCGTCCAAGATATTGCACCGTCAGAGACTGTATCTGATCGGCCACAGAAGACGTTTGTATCTGGTGCAACGCCTCCCGCAAGATTTGTTCTATCTGTTGTTCCACAGTTTGCTTTCCGGTCATTACGAAGGTATCGGCGATGAAAGGCGACAAAAAAAGCCCAACCACCAGACCCAACACGGCCTATCGCCAATGAAACGCCTCTGGATTCGATACTGCGACATTACCTGTGATGGAACTCTGGTATCGGACTTTTTTTAAAGCCATCCCAATTTGGGTGGATTCAGCAGGCCTGTTGAGCCGCTCCGACCAGGGTGGAAAACCCGGACGGATCTGCAATCGCCAGTTCCGCCAGCACCTTGCGATCCAGGATGATCCCCGCTGTTTTGAGACCGTGCATGAATTTGCTGTATGACAGATTGTTCATGCGGGTGGCCGCATTGATTCTGGCGATCCATAAACTTCTGAAATCTCGTTTTTTGGCCTTACGATCCCGGTAGGCATAGGCCAGCGCCCGATCAACCGTATCGGCCGCGGTACGAAACAACTTGCTATGACCTCCACGAAACCCTTTGGCCAGTTTCAGCACACTGTTTCTACGTCTTCTTGCTTTAAAACCCCTTTTAATTCTCATAAATCGTTATCTCCCTAGAAAAACACCAGGCACATCGAAGAAACCCTGAACTTCTTTGCCTGTGTTCATAGTTGCTTTTAATGTATTACCCGTTTGGAAGCAGCAGCTTCAACTCTCTCTCATTGGTTTTGTCCGCAATCTGACTCTTCCGCAAAGACCGTTTTCGTTTGGTGGTTTTTGACGTTAAAATGTGGCTGCCATAAGATTTTGAAAAAACGAACTTCCCTGTCCCCGTCCGTTTGAAGCGCTTGGCTGCCGAACGATTGGTTTTAATTTTTGGCATGGTTATATTCTCCTGAATAAACAACAAAAAAAGATCATTACAAAAAGACGTTCACAAAAAACAGAAAGCGTGAGTCGGAACTTTCCCACTCACGCCATAGCGAAATCTGACAAAGCCACACCCTCTCCTCTATTTCAACCACATCATCAGCGGTACCCCCTTGAAGATATTCTGGAAGATTATTTGGGAGAGAGAATCATGACCATCGTTCGTCCTTCAAACTTTGCCGCCTGTTCGACAAGTGATACATCCTGCATTTCGGTCGTAATTTTATCGAGTAACTCCCGCGCGGTTTGCGAAAGAGTGATCTCACGGCCCCGGAACATCACCGTTACTTTAACCTTGTCTTTTTTAGCGATAAATTTTCGAATATGCTCAATTTTGGTTTGCAGATCATGATCGCTGGTTTTAGGACGCACCTTGATTTCCTTGACCTGAAAAGAACTCTGCTTTTTCTTGGCTTCCTGTTTTTTTTTGGTCTGTTCGTAACGATAGCGGCCATAGTCCATTATCTTACAGACCGGAGGCGTTGCATTGGGTGATATTTCGACAAGATCAAGCCCAAAATCATTGGCAACAGCCAAAGCTTTATAGGTAGGAATTATTCCAAGCTGATTACCATCCGGATCGATCACCCGAACGTCCTTGGCGCGAATATCCCGATTTATATTGGTCTTATCGGTTTTAACAGGTCTTTTGACTGTCGGAACTATACCGGCACCTCCTTATGTAAAAAATGACAGCCCCGTAAAATGTCTGCATTCCAACTTTTTTACGAGCTTATCAAAAAAATATATTCCTCAAACAAAACTGGATACTTGCATTTCGATGGATGATATAGGATGAGATTGATAATTGCAAGTGAAAAATATACACATATCCACGGGCTTTTGCAGAACCATCAACGTTTTTTTGTAACCAAAACGCGGCAATTAACATCATTACGCTTAAAAACATCCGGGCGGTGTCGCTTGTAATGGTTGTTCCAGGTTATGTACATCAACGTCTTTCCATTAGAATATCATACTGATAGATAAGGAGTCTCCATGACAAAACCCATTGTTGATTTAAGCGACTGCATCCTCTGCGGCATATGCGAGGATGTATGTGCGGAAGTCTTTCGGTTAAACAGCGCCGGTTATATCGAAGTTGCGGAATTATCGGACTATTCCCAGAACTGCATCAGCGACGCCATCAAAAACTGCCCTGCAAAATGTATTTCACAGGAAACGCCATGACCGCGCCATTGTCCAATCGCAGGCTTAAAGCGGAACTTCAGACGCTGCTGCTGAACGATGATTTCGAAGCGATGCTGGCAGCAGTCCGCTCGATGCCTCCCAAGAAAGTGGTAAGTCCACTGTTCTCGTTCTTTTGCAGCGGTGAACCGCTGCTGTACTGGCGATCCATATCCGCGATGGGCGCTGTGGTGTCACGGATGGCGAATGACGATCCGGAAGCCGCCCGCGTGGTCATGCGCCGCCTGATGTGGCAGTTGAATGAAGAATCTGGCGGCATTGGCTGGGGATGCCCGGAAGCGATGGGCGACATCATGGCCTGCGATGACCGGATGGCGCGGGAGTATGCCTGTATTCTGATATCGTACATCAATCCATGCGGCAGTTTGATAGATCATCCCATCTTGCAGCAGGGGGTCCTGTGGGGATTGGGTCGGCTGGCGCACGCCCGTTCGGATCGGGCGACCGCCGTTCTGGATTTTCTCTCCCCGTTTTTATCGGACGCCAATCCGGTGATACGGGGGCTGTCCGCCTGGGTCGCCGGCGCGTTTCCCGACAGCGCAATAAAACCCTTGCGCATTCGCTTATCTGATGATAACGAACAAATTCCTTTCTACATCAGTGGATCATTATGTTCAAGAACCGTAGGCAGTCTGGCGCGATAGCGTTTCAGTCGGCTTCTCATTTTCAGGGGAACTGCACGATGAACCGATGGTATTTACGGCTGATGCTGGTATGTCTTTTCATGTACCCTTCCATGCTTGCGGCCGCCGAAACGGCGCCTCTGTCCATGTCCGAAGCCGTTCATCTGGCGGACAAACAGAACCCGAAAATATCGGCGGCGATCTCCGGAGTTTCCGCTGCGGAACACAAAATAACGCAGGCCATATCCGGATATCTGCCCCAGGTAAATTTTACCGAAACCTATGGCCATACCACCAATCCCATGTGGGCGTTCGGCACCCGGCTCAATCAAAAAATCATCACCCAGCAGGATTTTGACCCCGACCGATTGAACCATCCGAACGCCATTGACAACTTCAACTCCGCGGTCTCGGTGGAATGGCCGGTCTATCATGGCGGCCAGATACAGATTGGTCTGGAGCAGGCCAAATGGAACAAGAGCGCTCAGGAACTCTTTCTTTCCCGCACGCGGCAGGAGGTCACCGCACAGACGGCGACCGCTTACACGGACGCCCTCATGGCGCAGCGCCAGTTGGATGTCATCCAAAAAGCCCTTGAAACCGCGCAAAAGCATTTGACAATGATTCAAACCCGCTATCAGAGCGGGCTGGTGGTTAAAAGCGATGTGTTGCGCACCGAGGTTCATATCGCGGATCTGGAACAAAAACAGATTCAGGCGCAGAGCCATATCGCCATCGCCATGGCCGTTCTGAACGCCACTATGGGCGAGGCCGGCGGCAACCAGTGGCAATTGACGACATCTTTGGAAAAAGGCCCTTCGATTGCCACGCCGCTGAAAGACTGGATTGATCTTGCCGAGTCCAACCGTCCGGACATGCGCAACATGGCAATTCAGGAACAACTGGCGGAAGCTGACGTAAAGAAAGCGAAGGGGGCGCACCTGCCTCAGGTCAATTTGATGGGTAATTATGAGGTGAATTCGCAGGATTTCAGAAATTCCGGCGACAATTACACCATCGGCGCCATGATGCGCATCAATATTTACAGCGGTGATCGTCTCAGCGCCCAAACCCAGGAAGCCGAAGCCATGCACAGCAAGGTGCAGGCCATGCGCAGTGAGCTGGCATCGGGAATCGAGGTTCAGACGCGTCAGGCGTTTCTGGAAGCACAAAGTGCGTGGAACCGGATTCAGGTGTCCGAAACCGCGGTCGCCCAGGCGAACGAGAACCTGAAAATCGTTCGGGATCGTTATGAAAATGGATTGCTCACCCTGGTCAGCCTTCTCGATGCCGAAGTGGCGTCTCAATATGCCGAGACAAATCGCTACAAAGCCCTGCACAATTACACCGTCGCACGGATTCAACTGCTGCTGGCCGCCGGCGCCCTCGATACGGATTTCAAATAAACATCAAATTTGTTTTTCAGGTCAAGGAACAGAGAAATGAGAGTATTCACAGCAATTATTGAAAAATGCCGAGATACGGGGTTGTATGTCGGTTATGTTCCGGGTTTCCCCGGCGCTCATTCACAGGGAATGACACTGGATGCACTGAATGAAAATCTGAAAGAGGTTATCCAATTGCTTCTGGAAGAAGGTGAACCTGTACTGGAAGAAGTTTTTGTCGGAACACAGAACGTTATGGTCATGTGATAATGGGGAAGATACCGGTTCTCAAACCACATGAAGTTGTCATGATTCTGGAGCGATTGGGCTTCTATGTAGTTCGGCGGAAAGGAAGCCACAAACAGATCAGGCGCGCTGACGGAAGAGGGATGACAGTGCCTTTTCATCAAGGCTGTGATATTTCTCCCATTCTGTTACGAAAAATCGCTAAAGATATACAGATGGATATCAGTGACCTGTTGAGCTACATAACAAAAGCATAGGTATTGATATCGTATTTCTGTAAGACCATTACATTTTTTTTCATAAATGGAGACAGCCATGCTGAACCATCACCGACTATTTACCGGAATATCATGTCTTGTCATATTGCTGCTTTCTGGCTGCGGTAATCAACCAGAACATGCCGCATCCGCTCAGGCGGGCGTGATTCGCACAGCCGCCGCCACCGCCGCCATCCGCCATGAACCCGAGAATTACGAGGCGACCGGCGCCATATCCGCACAAACCGCCAGCGTACTGTCCAGCAAGATCATGGGCGTCATACGTCAGGTGAATGTCCGGGAAGGCGATCATGTCAAAAAGGGGCAGGTGCTGGTCAATATTGATCCGCGGCAGGTCAACGCCCAGTATCAGCAGGCGCAGGCCGCCTTGTCGGAAGCCAGAAAAACGGAAACGGCGGCGGTTTCCTCCCATAACGCCGCCGTGGCTTCGGCGGAACTGGCCAGGGCCACATACGAGCGATATGTCAACCTGATGAAAAACGAATCCGCCAGCCGTCAGGAATTCGATGAAGTCACATCCCGTTATCGGCAGGCGCAGGCGGCGGCGGCTCAGTCCCAGGCGATGGTGGAAGCCTCCCGTTCCCGCATTCGTCAGGCCGAAGCCGCGGTGTCGGGCGCCGCTGTCAGCGAAAATGACGCCCGGATCACCGCCCCGTATGACGGCGTTATCGTCGCCAAAATGGTGGAGCCTGGCAGCCTGGCGGCTCCCGGCGCGCCGCTTCTGAAAATTGACAATGTCCAGTCTCTGCGTGCAGATGCGATGATTCCGGAAAATATCCTGCAATCCGTGTCTTCCGGACAGGTTCTGACGGTCACGATTCCGGCGGCGAATATGGTGGTGACGGGTCATGTGCAAACCATCGCGCCGGCGGCGGATCCCTCCAGCCGGACATTTACCGTTAAAATTGAAATTCCCCGTCAGCCTGCGATCCACCCGGGGATGTTCTGCCGGATAAGTCTTCCTCTGGGGATCCAGGATAAATATCTCATTCCCCGTTCCGCCATTCTGCATCAGGGGCAGTTGACCGGTATTTTTATGCTGGATGCGGATCAGCACGCCCGCTTCCGGCTCCTGCGCACCGGCGCTTCGTTCGGCGACATGATCGAGGTTTTGTCCGGAATCGCCGCCGGAGATCGGTATGTCGTCAAGCCGCCGCCCACCATGATGGACGGCGTTAAGGTGGAGGTGTCGTCATGAGTCAAGGCGCGGGAATCGCCGGCAAAGTGGCCGGCTATTTCATCAATTCCAAACTGACGCCGCTGATCATCATCGCATCCATGCTGCTGGGCATCGCGGCGGTTATCGCCCTGCCCCGTGAGGAAGAGCCGCAAATCATCGTCCCCATGATTGATGTTTTTGTCCGGATGCCGGGCGCCAGTGCGAAGGAAGTCGAACAGAGAGTTACCAGCCCCATGGAAAAACTGCTCTGGGAAATTCCCGGCGTGGAATATGTCTATTCCACTTCCAGTCCGGGGGTCTCCATGGCCATCGTGCGGTTTTTGGTGGGGCAGAACGAAGAACAATCCATTGTCCGGCTGCAATCCAAGCTGATGGCCAATATGGACAGAATTCCTCCTTCCGCTTCGCCCCCGCTGATCAAGCCCCGCTACATTGACGATGTCCCCATTCTGGCGCTGACATTCTGGGGCAAGGGCGTGGATCACTATATGCTGCGCCGCGTGGCCGCCGAAGTTGATACGGTTGTCAAACGGGAAACCAATGTATCTACCACCACCCTCATCGGTGGATACCCCCGTCAGATCACCGTCAATCTCGAACCGGTGCGGCTTGCGGCTTTTGGGTTGGACATAAACCGGGTGACGGCGATGCTCACCGCTTCCAACCAGGAATCGGACGCCGGGTCGTATCCATCTCCGAAAGGTCAGGTGCTGGTGCATACCAACGGTTTTTTAAAGACCGTCGAGGATGTCAGAGCGGTTGTGGTGGGTGTCTATAACGATAAACCGGTATATCTGCGCGATGTGGCGAACGTCCGGGACGGCCCCGGAGAACCGGATCAATATACGTTTTTCGGAATGGGGCCGGCGGCCGCCGAAAAGGGAATCCATGTCAAATCCGCACCGTCGGACGGCGTCTATCCATCGGTGACGCTGACCATCGCCAAGCGAAAAGGCGCCAACGCCATTTCGGTAGCGGACGAAGTTTTGAAACGGGTGAAAGACGCCAAAGGCTCCATCATTCCGGACAACATTCATGTGACCGTCACCCGCAATTACGGAGAGACCGCACAGGAAAAATCAAACGAACTGCTGCTGCACATGCTGATCGCCATCATTTCGGTGACGATTTTGATATGGTTCACCCTGGGCCGGCAGGAATCCGGCGTGGTGGCATTCGCGATTCCGGTCACACTGGCGCTGACCCTGGCGGTTTTTTATCTTCACGGCTACACGCTGAACCGCATCACCCTGTTTGCGTTAATTTTTTCCATCGGTATTCTGGTGGATGACGCCATCGTGGTGGTGGAAAACATGGTGCGTCATTTCAGGCTTCCGGAAAATGCCGGGCGCTCCAGAATGGCCGTGGCGATCGAGGCCGTGGATGAAGTGGGAAATCCGACGATTTTGGCGACACTTACCGTTATTGCCGCCATTTTGCCGATGGCCTTCGTCGGCGGTCTGATGGGGCCGTATATGAGGCCCATTCCGGTGGGGGCATCCGCGGCCATGGTCTTTTCGCTGCTGGTGGCCTTTATTGTGACGCCCTGGGCGTCTTTGCGCCTGATTCGGGAAAAAGCGCACCCTGCAGCCGCCGGCGGGCATGGCGAAACCGAAGACTGGAGCACCCGCCTTTACCGGAAAATCATGACGCCCCTGATCGAAACCGCTTTCTGGCGCTGGGTGTTTCTGATCTCGGTCGCTGTGTTGCTTTTAGGCGCCTGCACCATGGTGGCTGTCGGTCTGGTAAAGGTCAAAATGCTGCCGTTCGACAACAAGAGCGAATTTCAGGTCATGATTGACACGCCGGACAGCGCCACGCTCGAACAGACCACGGCTGCCGCCCTGTCCATCGGGGATTATCTAAAGACGGTTCCTGAAGTGACGGATTTTGAAATTCATTCCGGAACCTCCGGACCGTTCAATTTCAACGGGCTTGTCCGTCATTACTATTTGCGCCGGGGGCCGCACATGGCGGATATTCAGGTCAATCTGGTGGGAAAGAGTCATCGCAGTCAGCAGAGTCATGATATCGCCAAACGGGTGCGGCCGGCCATTGATGCGATTGCGAAGCGTTTCAACGCCCGGATTAAAATTGCGGAGGTGCCGCCGGGTCCTCCGGTTTTAGAT